>CAMWWG010000042.1 GCA_947177935.1 uncultured Ruminococcus sp.
ATACGGAAATTTGATGTGATATTTTTTCAGAACATTTCGGATCTGCTTCTGATCCGTTACGGGATGAAATTTTTCCAGATCTACACCACAGGGAACGACCCGGATTTTTACAGCAAATTCCGGATAATATTTTATAATTTCAGATTTTGAAAATTCTGAGTCTGTCACAATTCTATCTGCACGGCGCATGGATTTCACAAGACCCAGATCCAACATGCGCCTTGTCCTGCCTCGAACAGTTTCCGGGAACGCCTGATAGACCATATCATGAATAGTAACGACAGATTTTCCAGAGACACCAGGAGGAACAATATAATTAAAAAAATGTGTGATCTGGCAGTCAGATCCGAAAAACCATTGATACGGAACAGGAAGAAAACCGGAAAGGAGTCTGTAAAGATACGGCGAACAGAACGCATGACGGACAGAAATATTCTGATGTCCGGAAAGATACGCATTCATTTCCTGTTTATGCTGTTTCAGATTTTTCACAGCAAAATAATTCAGAACAAATTGATGTTCCACGTGGAACGTTGTCATTGCCCGGATCTGACCGTCCGCACAGAAACCAATGCCGGTTTTTCTGCCCAGTAATGGCAGTGCATCAAATGCAATTTTTATCATGAAAATTTATTTATTTTTCACTAATTTTAAATCATGCGCCACCATCCGGCTGACTAATTCCTGAAAATTAATTTCCCGTTTCCAGCCGAGTTGCGCCTCCGCTTTGGCAGGATTGCCCAGCAGGACATCCACTTCAGCAGGACGGAAAAAGTCCGGGTTGATCTTCACACGGATTTCCCCGGTATTCTGATCTTTGCCGACTTCATCCATGCCTGTGCCCTCCCAGATAATTTCTATATCTGCTGCACGGAATGCTGTTTCTACGAATTCCCGGACAGTTCTGGTCTCATTTGTCGCAATGACATAATCATCCGGCGCATCCTGTTGGAGCATCAGCCACATTGCCCGGACATAATCTTTAGAATGCCCCCAGTCTCGTTTGGAATCCAGATTACCAAGTTCCACAAACTCTTGCAAGCCATACTTGATACTGGCAACGGCATGGGTGATTTTTCTGGTAACGAATTCCAGTCCCCGACGTTCCGATTCATGATTGAACAGAATCCCGGAACAAGCATACATGCCGTAGCTTTCACGGTAATTTTTAGTAATCCAATGTCCGTAGAGTTTCGCCACGCCATAGGGACTTCTTGGATAAAATGCTGTTTTTTCTGTCTGCGGCATTTCCTGAACAAGCCCGAACATTTCAGAAGTCGAAGCCTGGTAAAATTTTGCAGACGGTTTTACAATCCGAATAGCCTCAAGCATATTCGTTACACCTAGTGCATCAATTTCCGCCGTTCCCAAAGGCGTATCCCAACTTGTCGCCACAAAGGACTGCGCAGCGAGATTATAGACTTCATCTGCCTGTGAAATTTTCATGGCGGAAATCAGAGAAATCACGTCTGTCATATCCGCATAAATTAATTTGATGTTATCTTTTAAATGCAGGATATTCCCGTAGTCCACAGTTGCCTTTCTGCGCCAGATACCATAGACTTCATAACCTTTTTCCAGCAATAATTCTGCCAGGTAAGAACCATCCTGCCCGGTAATACCGGTAATTAGTGCACGTTTCATAAAAAATTCTCCTTAATTCACATATTCTGATATATTAAAAAATATTTTTTAATATATTTATATCATTTTCATTATAATAAATCTTCCCTGCCCTGCATACGGATCTGTTCCAGGATTTTTTTTATATCCTGTGTGTGTTTCTTGTCACAGATCAGCATGGCATCCGGTGTGTCTACAATCACAAGATCATGCACGCCCAGGAGAGAAATCATTTTTTTGCCGCCGCATACAGTACAATTTTTTGTCTGGATTCCCATAATGTCACCTTCAAAAAAATTTCCCTCGCCATCCGTCGGATTAATCCGTTCCAGGGCAAGCCAGCTTCCCACATCATCCCATCCGAAACTGCCCGGAATCGTGTAAATATCTTCTGCTTTTTCCAGAATGCCGAAATCAATGGATTCCGAAGGAAGCGCCGGGAATTCTTGATTCAGAACTTCCAGAAAATGCGCCTGATTTTCAGAATTTTCAGGCTGATAAGCCGTCATGATTTTTTTCAGTCTGACAAACAGCTCCGGCATGTGTTTTTCTATTTTTTTCAAAATACTGGATGCTTTCCAGATAAACATGCCACTATTCCAGAGATATTCTCTGGAACGCAGATAATTTTTTGCAGTAGACAAATCTGGTTTTTCAACGAAACAATCCACACTATAAATCCCGTTTTCACTGCTCCCACGGCGATATTTAATATAACCGTAACCCGTTTCCGGATAGGTCGGTGTAATACCAAGCGTGAGCAGATTTTCGCCTTTTTCCGCAAATGTGACGGCTTTCCGGAGCGTGTTCAGATAAATTTCCTCCGCATGGATCAGATGATCCGAAGGGAGGACGATCATGACAGCGTCCTGATATTTTTTCGTAATCATCCCGGCGGCAAGTCCGATACAGGGGGCTGTATTTCTCGGACACGGCTCAGCCAGAAGATTTTCTTCCGGCAGATCCGGGAGCTGTTCTCGTACTAATTCCAGATAGTTCTGACTGGTGAGGATATACACATCTTCCGGCGCAATGAAATCTGAAAGCCGCCGGACGGTTTTCTGAATCATTGTTTCGCCGTCCGCCGTCAGTGACAGAAACTGTTTCGGACAATTAACACGGCTCTTTGGCCAGAAGCGTTCTCCTTTACCGCCTGCCATAATCACAGCAGTGATTTTCATAAATTTTTGTCTCCTTCATTCATTTCATTAATTTTAAATTTAATTTTAATGATTTATGGCTCATTTCTCTGATTTTCAAAATTTTCCAGTAATTCTTCCAGTTCTTCATTTGTTTTCTGTGTCGGAAAAATCATAATCTTGATTGTCATCAAAATAATCTGAATATCTCTCAGAAAAGAATAATTTTCAATATACATCAGATCCATTTTTAATTTGTCATATGGCACTGTATCATAAACACCTGTCACCTGCGCATAACCTGTCAATCCGGCTTTGACTTTCAGCCGGAAACGGAATTCCGGAAACTGTTTCTGATATTCTTCACAAAGTTCCGGACGTTCCGGACGTGGCCCGACAACAGACATATCACCTTTTAAAATATTCCACAGCTGCGGCAGTTCGTCAAGCCGGTATTTTCTCAGAATTCTTCCGACTGATGTAATTCTGGCATCATGATTTTCCGCAAGTCTTGCGCCATTTTTCTCAGCATCCGGAATCATGCTCCGGAATTTGTATAACACAAATTCCCTTCCGTCCTGCGTCAGACGTTTCTGTTTGTAGAGAATTTCTCCGCCGTCGCAGAGTTTTACAGCAAGCGCACAGACAAGCATCACCGGCAACACTGGAATAAATGCCAGAAGGCTGAACAGCAGATCAAAGGCACGTTTACAGAATCTTTGTTCAAAATTCAGTCCGTAATTGCGGCATAATAACAGCGGTGTGTCAAATAATCTCAGATCATCTGCACCACGGAGAATAATATCAGAAATTTCCGGGACGATATAAGCACGCAACTGTTGCGCAAAACAGAATTTTACCAGATTATTTCTGAGATTCAAAGGCAGATCACAGAGAATCACGCCGTCATACTGCTGGATTTTTTCTGCAATCTCCGGATAGGCAGTATCTGCACTGACACTCTCACAGATCATATACTTGTCCACACGATAACTCATCTTCATGACGAGCATTTTTGCAGAAGCGCTCCCATAGACGATAATTAATTTTCTTGGTGGATAAAGCACAAAATATAATTTCTGCGTCAGATACGTCCAGCACATGAGCGAAAAAAATTCCAGGATCGTTAATCGTAGCAGGGGTGCAATCTCAGCGAAATTTCTCAGAATAACGCTGATCTGTAGATAGGTGATCAGATTGCCGCCGCAGACGGACAGCACCTGAGAGAAAAAAACATCCGTTCTGCGCAGATACCCTACTTTGAAAGCATGATAAATTTTAAAAAACAGGAACATCACAACAGCATAGATGGCAATGACAGCCCAGTTTCCTCGGCGGAAAAATGGCAGGACTAACACATTCAGATAATGCGTATACCAGGTATGCGCAAACTGAAGCGTCAGAATTCCCAGCAGCAGCAGATCTGAAAAAAATGCAATCATATGCTTATATTGTTCCCGATTATGTTTCCTATACAAAACCGTTGTCCTTTCCTGTGATGCTTTTTTTATTTCTGCAAGCATCTGGTATTCTTATTATAACAAACCAGAATATCACTTGTCAATAGTGAAAAATAATTTTCATCAAATATTCACCAAATCCTGAAAAAACAGACCGCCAAAGCGATCTGTTTTCAATTATTTCATGTCAATATATTTCCAATAGCCTTTGAGATAGACACCGCCTGAAATAACTGTCAATAAGACAGAAATCCATACTAATATTCTAAATACAATGCCCATCACTTCACCAGCTGCAAACCAGGCATCACTTCCATTGAAGAAATATTCCCAGACTGCAAGCCATAATAACATCACGGCAATAGCAATCATCGTAAATGCAGTTTTTAATTTCCCCCAGATCCCAGCAGCAACAACAACGCCTTTTTCAGCAGTGACAAGCCGCAATCCGGAAACCATGAATTCCCTTGCCGCAATGATTGTAATCACAATCCCATTGACCGGGAACGGGTACGCCGTTGTGTCCGCAAGTGCGGCAAACGCCGCCAATACAAGTATCTTATCCGCAAGCGGATCAGCAAATTTCCCGAATGTCGTAATCAGATTGTACTTCCTGGCAATTTTGCCGTCAAGCGCATCCGTAATGGATGCAATGGCATACAGAACCAGTGCCGCTGTGAAATGCAACGGAAAATAACAGTACATGCACACCAGAAACAATGGTACTAACAGAATTCTCAGTAATGTTAATTTATTTGGCAGATTCATCGGAAATCACCTCGCCAAGCAGATCATAATCCAGAACATCCGTAATTTTTACTTGTACATAATCACCGGAATGCAGTTTTTTCCCGGAACTGAAAAAAATCTTGCCATCAATATCTGGCGCATCATTTGCTGTCCGTCCGAAATAACATTCTGCCCACTGGTCAAATCCTTCTACAACTGCTGTTTTTACCTGGTCAATCTGAGAAGCATTGTAGGCTGCGCTCAAATCCGCTTGTTGTTCCATCAAAATTTCTGCACGCTGATTCCTGATTTCTTCCGGAATCTGATCCGGAAATTCTGCTGCCTTTGTGCCATCTTCCTGAGAATATGCAAAACAGCCGAGTCTTTCAAATTTCATTTCTTTCACAAATTCTGACAATTCTGTAAACTGTTCTTCCGATTCTCCCGGAAATCCTGTAATCAATGTTGTTCTGAGTACAATCCCTGGCATTTTTTCTCTCAATTTCTGGATGACAGAAATGATCTGCTGTTTTGTGCTCCGTCGGTTCATGCGTTTTAAAATTTCGTTATTACAGTGCTGGATCGGCATATCCATATATTTGACAATCTTGTCCTGCTTTGCCATGACATCAATCAGCCGGTCACTGATTCGCTCCGGATAACAGTATAATACTCTGATCCATTTTAACGGCTCAATTTCACATAATTTCTCTAATAATTCCGGCAGCAGGGATGCGCCGTTCTCAGAAAAATCCTCACCGTATCTTGTCGTATCCTGTGCAATAATATTCAGTTCCGTCACACCATAATCAGCTAGTTTCTGTGCTTCTTCCAGGACATCTTCCATGGGGACGCTCCGGAATCTTCCCCGGATCATAGGAATAGCACAGTAGGTACAACAATTGGAACATCCCTCTGCAATTTTCAGATAAGAAAAAAACGGCAATGTGGAAATAATCCTGTCCCCGGTCAGCTCCGCCTGCATTTTGGAAGAAAATTTTACAACGCTTTGATTGTGCAACACCTGATCCAGAATATCCACAATATCTTTTGTATCACTGATTCCGATTACAGCATCCGCCTCCGGAAATTCCTTAGCGGCTTCCTGCTGATAGCGTTCCGTCAGACAGCCCGTGAGAATTAATTTTTTTACAGTCCCGTCCTCTTTGAGTTTGCCGATTTCCAGAATTGTCTCAATTGCCTCCTCTTTGGCGGATTGGATAAAGCCGCATGTATTGACAATTGCCACATCAGACTCACCGAATTCCGTCACGAGTTCATACCCATGTTTCCTGAGTTTGAACAGCATTCTTTCAGAGTCCACAAGATTTTTACTGCAACCGAGGGACACCATACTTACTTTGACAGCCATAAGTTCTACTCCTTACTCTTTACTTTGAATTTTGAAATATACTACATGTTCCACGTGGAACATTCCGGGATAGAATCCGCAAAGATGTTCCACGTGGAACATTTTAAAAATTTTTTAAATTTTTAATCCTCTTCCTGCTCTGCAAAATAATCTTCTATTGCATTCCGTACAGCATGAAAATCATATCCAAGCCGTACCATCCCGGCGACTGCTTTTTCTCTCGCTCGGTAGTCATCTGCATCCTGCAAATGTCTGCTATATTTCTTCACCAGAATCCGAGGAAGATTCTCATCAGCAGCTTTCTGCTGTTCCGCAAGGAACTCCCGGATCAGCGCTTTGTCCAGACCTTTATGCCACATTTCCTGTTCTGCCCTCCGGATGCCATAACCCTTGCGCCGGACAAGATATTCTGCATAACGCTGTGCATAGCGCCTGTCATTCACAGCATCACAACGAACTAATTTCTCCATGACAGCTTGACACAAATCTTCATCCGGATATTTTCGCAGCAGTTTCTGATATAGTTCCTGGTAACAGTATTCTCGGATATCCAGCAGACAGCAGGCTTTCTCATAAGCCGTCTGGAATCCGGGCTGTTCTTCTGCAGATTCCGGTATTTTGTTTTCGATTTCAGAATAATTGATCCATTTCATAATTTTATTTCAGAATTATGATTCTGCCGGATCAAATTCGTCAAAATCATCATCCGCCTCAATGTCAATGCTCATAGATGAAAAGTCTTCCATCTGTGATCCGGATTTCCCGACAGTTGGCACTGCATCCGATTTTGTGCCAGTATGCCCGGTATTGCTGTCCGTCTCTTCCGCTTCCTGCTCCTGCATAATCGCAAGAATTTTTTCTTCGACTTCTTTCATAAATTCCGGATTGTCTAACAATTGCTGTTTGACATTGTCACGCCCCTGTCCGAGTTTTTGACCGTTGTAACTGACCCAGGAACCGCTCTTCTGGATCACATCCAGGTCAACGGCAAGATCCATAATTTC
>CAMWWG010000043.1 GCA_947177935.1 uncultured Ruminococcus sp.
GATTCTGATACAGCAGTTAATTTTAATGATTAATAATTATACACCGTACTGCGCCCGGTAAGCAAGCATTTTGTCAAGATATTCCTTGCCGGGGATGATTTCGTTCTCAATGGCGGAGATAATGTCAAGCATTGTCACGATCGGATAGACCGTCACGCCGAATTCCTGTTTGACTTCCTGGACGGCGGACAGCTCTCCTGTACCTTTTTCCATACGGTCAACGGTGATTACCATGCCTGTGACATCCACATCCGCTGCGGATTTCAGTTTCGGCATGGATTCCCGGAGTGCCTTGCCGGATGTCATGACATCATCAATAATAATCACTTTTTCATGATCGGTGAGCGTCTTTCCGACGAACATGCCGCCCTCACCGTGGTCTTTGGCTTCCTTTCTGTCGAAACAATAGGACACATCCACGCCAAATTTATTCTGCAATGCGACAACTGTCGAAACTGCAAGCGGGATGCCCTTGTAAGCAGGACCAAACAGCGTTTCCACCGGGATCTGATTTGCATGGATGCACTCGGCATAGTATTCTCCCAGTTTTGCAAGCTGTGCACCGGTCTTGTAATTGCCGCAGTTGATGAAATACGGTGCAATCCGTCCGCTTTTCAGTGTGAATTCCCCGAACGTCAGCACACCGCAGTCCACCATGAACCGGATAAAACTTTCCTTGTAAGTCAGTTCACTCATGATTAAAAAACCTCCTGAATAAAATTATTTTTATAATTTAAATTTAATTTAAATCTCGCTTTCCAGCAATTCCCGGACAGCGTGATACACTTCTGCAAGTTGCCGGGGATTTTTGAAAATTTTCTGCAATCTGTTATGTGTCTTGTATTTTCGTTTACCCGGATTGTGGATACACCGGGAACGCTTGATCCAGAATGCCGCCTGTGTCCGGACGGATTCTTCCAGTTCCAGAGAATCCAGAATCCATTCATATTCCTGATTTCTGCGTTTCCGGCGCTGCCGGTAGGACTGGAGCTGAATCCTGCCCGGATTCGGAATCACTTCCGGCTCTGCAATCCACCATTCTTGTTCAAGATTAATGATAAAATAGCGCATGGTGAGTTCCCGGGTTACTTAATCAACGGCTTGATCGCCGCATAAATTGTTTTTGTTTTTTCAGTGCCGAAATGATGAATCAATTCGTTGTTGATATTGGTTTTCAACCGAGATAACTGCGGTGCGCCGGTTTTTAACTGTTGTTTTACGATTTCTGCAATCAGGTTTTTCTCTTCTTCATTAAGAGAAATCTCCTGAAGTGTCTCCAGAATATTGGATTTTTTCACGCCGGTACTGCCGGTCTGACTCCGGATGCAGGAAACCATCCGTATTTTTGCATCCCGTTTTTTCCAGAAATCCCGGACGTTATGATAGCCCTTGTCATTGCTGACAATGTAGCATTTGCAGTGTTCATTGCGTCCGATCAGATAGCCTATGTAGGAGGATAACTGAAAATCCAGTGCATTTTTGCCCTCCGTGTCCACTTTGATATATTTGACAACGGCTTTTGACTGCGCCAGATAGTGATGCAGTTCAAAAGACAGAGAGTCTGCATTTTCACTGTAAAAAATAATGACGGTATCGGTTCGGCGCAGTTCTTCAATGCCATTGAGACCGGATTTGTGAACATTTTCGTAGTCAACGAGGTAATAATTTTTTTTCTTGTTTTTCTTATCGCCCAAAGCGACATCTCCTCTCTTATTCTCTGATATTTTCTGATAATTAATGAGATTTGTGGAATTTTTATAATTTATTTTTCTAAAATTTTCCCCGGATTTTCTAATTCTTTCAACCAGAGATTCACGCTTGCATCACTGGGCATCCGGAAATCTCCCCTCGGTGAGAGCGTCACGCTCCCGACTTTAGGACCATCCGGCAGGCAGGAACGCTTGAATTGCTGTGTAAAAAATCTTTTATAAAATACCCTGAGCCATTTCAGAATCTCCTGTTCAGAATACAAATCCCAGAACGCCGTACATGCCATGCGGTAAATTTTACCAGGTCTGAAACCGAAACGCAGCATATAATATAAATAAAAATCATGCAGTTCATAGGGTCCTACCAGGTCTTCCGTTTTCTGTGCAATCTGTCCGTCCGGATCAGGCGGCAGAAGTTCCGGACTGACCGGCGTATCCAGAATATCCAGTAGAATTTCCCGGAGCATTCCCTCTGTATGAGCAGCTTCGTAAGCTGTCAGATACCGGACAAGCGTTTTGGGAATCGACGCATTGACGGCATACATGCTCATGTGATCGCCGTTGTAAGTCGCCCAGCCAAGTGCCAGTTCTGACAGATCTCCTGTCCCGATGACAATGCCGTTTATCTGATTGGCAATGTCCATCAGGACTTGCGTGCGCTCCCGTGCCTGTCCGTTTTCGTAGACAACATCATGATTGGATTCTGCGTGCTGAATATCTCTGAAATGCTGTCTGACACTGTCCTGAATCGGGATTTCCCGGAGTGTTACGCCATAAGCTCCGGCAAGGAGACAGGCATTGGAATATGTCCTGTCGGTCGTTCCGAAACAGGGCATTGTCACAGCCGTGATACCCTCGTGAGGGAGTCCGAGCATGTCAAACGCATGAATGGTCACGATTAATGCAAGCGTGGAATCCAGTCCGCCGGATAATCCCAGAACAGCATTTTTGCAGGAAATATGCTGTAATCTGGTACGCAGTCCCACAGATTGCATAAGCAGGATTTCTTCACAGCGATTGTCCAGGATGTTCCGGTCATCAGGTACAAACGGATGTTGTGGAATACAGCGTTCCAGTGGTGTTTCTTCCATTGGCATGGAAAAATAACAGATCCGGAAATCAGAATTTTCGCTCTGACAAGTATTCATCCGGCGTTTTTCGGAAACAATTTTTTTCAGATCTAAATCTGCAAAAATTATTTTCTGCTGAAATAATCCGGATTCTTTCAGAATAGAGCCATTTTCAGCGATGATATTATGTCCGGCAAAGACCATATCTTGTGTGGATTCACCGATTCCGGCATCTGCATAGGCATAGGCACACACCAGACTGCCGGATTTTGCCTTGATGATTGTCCGGCGGTAGTCCGCTTTACCGATGATCTCATCGCTTGCGGACAGATTGCAGATTAAATTTGCGCCGTTCTGCACCAGTTTCATGGATGGTGTTTCGCCTGTCCATAAATCTTCGCAAATCTCAATGCCAAAACATAATTCCGGCATGTCCTGGCACTGGAACAGTTGTTTTGTACCGAACGGAACGGATTGTCCGCAGATCATATGATAGGTAAGCAGATTTTTTCCGGATGTAAAATGTCGTGCCTCATAGAATTCACCATAATTAGGAATGTGTGTCTTGGGAATAATTCCCAGGATTTCACCGTGATACATCACAGCAGCGCAATTATATAATTTTGTCCGGAATCTAACCGGCAAGCCGATGATACAGAGAATATCTAAATTTTCTGACTGCCGTGCAAGTTCTGCAAGGTAATATTCCGAAGATTCCAGCAATGTTTCTTGCAGGAACAAATCCCCGCAGGTGTAGCCGGTCAAGGATAATTCCGGGAAACAGAGAATTTTCGCATGTTTCTGTTCTGCCTGCCGGATGCAGTCCAGGATATTCCGGGCGTTATATTCGCAGTCCGCCGGTTTCAGGTCGGGGGATGCACAGGCAATTTTTAAAAATCCATCTTTCATGGGATCACATTCCTTTCTGGTGCGGCTTTATTTTTGAAATAGCATATTAACAGTATAACACACTCTGAAAGAATATGCAAGAGAATTTTTAAAAAAATTTCAGAAAAACACTTGACAAATATTTTAAAATATGTTATAATAATATTGTTGCTGATACTAGTACCGATGCCGGTGTGTCGGAATGGCAGACGAGACAGACTCAAAATCTGTTGTCCGCAAGGGCGTGTGGGTTCAAGTCCCACCACCGGCATGAAACAATACTCTCAGGGCATGTGCTCCGGGAGTTTTTTATTTTCATAATCAGAGATAATCAGATTGGAGATTTTTACATGAACAAAAAAGATTTGAGCGAGCTGAAAAAACATTTTCAGCAGTCAGATGATTTAATGGTACTGAAAAAAGTCCTGACATGTTTCATTGATTCGGAAAAAACAAGAAAATGCCAGAACGTCCGGACATTTGCACAAATCCCGGATGAGGAACTCAGCGTTCTCTATGATACATTTGCAAAAGTCCTCAAGGGAACGCTCGGCAAGGGACTTGTAGAATACGCATTCCCGAATGAAGTCTACGAGGAAGATCAAAGTCAGAATCTGCTCTGGGAATTGCTCCAGAAAGGCACGGACGATCCGGAACAGGCCGAAAAATTTATGGCACATGTCCAGAATCATATGCTCTATGATCTACCTTATGCGCTGTTCGTAGGAGAATTTGTCTATACCGTCTTTGAAAAGGACAAGTCCGACCGGAAGAATAAGTATGATTCCCATGAATATCATTTTCTGATTGGTGCGGTCTGCCCGGTGGAATCCCGTGTTGACGGTCTGATCTATGATGAAGAAGAAAATAATATTATTCGTAAGATTACCATGGACAGAGTCGTTGCGGATGCGCCGACCGATGGCTTTTTATTTCCAACATTTACCGGCAGAGGACCTGACGTCAATCATGTGATGTATTATGCGAAAAAAGCAAAAAATCCCAATACTTCTGTGATTGAAGACGTTCTTGGCTGTAAATTTATCCTGTCTGCTGACGAAGAAAAGGAAATGTTCCGTGCTGTCCTGGATCAGGCTGTTGGCGAAGAACTGAATTTACAGGTGATTGCATCCGTGAATGAAAAAATTCAGGATTATGCAAAAGCATTCAAAGACGAACCTGAACCGCCCGTTGTCAGTGACATTATGGTAAGGGACATGCTGATGGATTCCGGTGTGAGTCAGGAAAAAGCCGAAGCGGCGCAGAAATTATATCATGATACAGTGGAAGATCATTATTTCATGGCATCTAATCTGGTAGAATCCAAGACGACGCTCAACGCATCCGGCGTGACGGTGAATATTTCTGGTGATGCCACGGACAAGATCACCACACGGCTGATTGATGGCAGAAAATTCCTGATGATTTCTCTGGACAGTCCGGATGTGACCGTGAACGGATTCCAAATGAAAATTCAGTAATTATAAATGGGAGGGTATTATGTGGGATTATCAGGATATTTGCAAATTATTTCAATTAACAAGACCAGAATCGCTGCCGGAAGAACAGATTCAGCAAATTCAGGCGTTATTCGGGGCAATTCCAGAGGCATTGCTGGCATATTACAGACTTTGCGGCGGCTGTCGGTCTATGAATGCGACGCAGGATGCTTTGCTGACGCCGGACGGAAGATATTTACACTATCGCATTCAAAATTTTGAATATGAGAAATATTGTGCATTCTATGTTGAGAATCAATGTTGTTTTGTATGGGCAATTAAGAAAGAAGATCTGACAAAGGAAAATCCGCCTGTCTACGAGACACAGGATGATGAAAACTGGTATCAGACGAGCAATTCTGTATCGGAATTTCTGATTTCACAGGCATATGTGCAGAGAACATTTTCTTTTGCGTATTCCTGTGAGGAATTTTATATGATTACGCAGGAGCAGGCGGATTTATTAATTGCAAAGTTTCCTCACGCAGACGCAGACTCTGGACTATACACAGGTGTGAAGTTTCTTCAGCCTTATGAAGATGCTGTCATCATGCTAATCAAAGATGATGAAGAATTTTCATGTTTATGGTCATCCGGAACGGAACAGCATTTTGACATGATAACGGAGCAAATTTGCAGGATGTTAAATTTGGAATCCTAGGAACGACAAAAATGAAAAAATTATTTTTAAAATTATTTTTTTAAAATTCTTTTAAAAAACACTGGACAAATCTTTGCAGTTGTGCTATAATAGATAAGAAAGATTCAATCTGATACGGCACAGATTGCGAAATATGCGAAGAATTATTTGAGAAAACAGGGATTACAAACGCTTATCTGTCGCCGACAGATAGGCGCTTTTTTTGTAAATTTAGTGACAATAAAAATTAAAATCTTAAATCAGAGAGGAGCTGTCTGCTATGCGTCTGCTCATTAAGAATGTTTCTATTGTAAATTCAGATGATGCTGTTTGGAATCCTGAAAAAAAGCAGGATATTCTCATCCAGGATGGAAATATGATCGCCATTCAGGAAAATATTCAGGAATCCGCAGATCACATCATTGACGGCACAGGACTGACCGCAATGCCGGGATTGTTCGATATGCACGTCCATTTCCGTGATCCTGGTCAGACACACAAGGAAGATATTGCATCCGGCTGTTGTGCCGCCCTTGCAGGAGGCGTCACAGGGGTGCTTTGTATGCCGAACACAAAACCGCCGGTGGATTCTCCGGAAATTCTCCGATATATTCTGAAAAAAGCAGAAAATACCGGTGTTTCCGTCCATCCGGTTGCCTGCATCACACAAGGCATGAACGGCGAAAAATTAACGGATTTTAAAACATTAAAAGCAAACGGAGCGGCTTGCCTGTCTGATGACGGCAGACCTGTGAAAAATGCAGAATTAATGCGACTTGCGCTGGAACAGGCAGAACAGGAAACAATGCTGATTGCGTCACATTGTGAAGATCTGGATATTATCAGCGGCGGTATCATCCATAAGGGAGAAATTTCCCGGAAACTCGGCGTAAAAGGCATGGACAGAGCGTCCGAAGATTCCATTACAGCAAGGGAAATTATTTTAGCGTCTTCTGTCAATGGCAGGATTCATATTTGTCATGTCAGCACAAAAGGCAGTATTGACATCATCCGGGAGGCGAAACGGCTTGGTGTTCGTGTGACCTGTGAAACAGCGCCGCATTATTTCATGCTGACGCATGAGAAATTATTAGAAAAAAATGCAAATGACCGCATGAATCCGCCGTTGCGGGAAGAATCCGACAGACTTGCCATTGAAAAGGCAGTGCTTGACGGCACAATTGACTGCATTGTAACGGATCATGCGCCCCATGCGCCGGAAGAAAAGGCGGATTTTGAGAGCGCACCAAACGGGATTGTCGGATTGGAAACCTCCCTTGCGGCGACACTCACGGCGTTGTATCATACAGGGAAATGCAGTTTATCAAAAATTGTTTCGCTGATGTCCGCAAAACCGAGGGAAATTCTGAATTTACCAGCAGTGCAGATCCGGGAGCAGGCGTCTGCGAATCTGATTTTAGTAGATTTAAATCAGGAATGGGAAGTAATTCCGGAGCAGCTGCACAGCAAATCTCATAACACGGCATTACGTGGGATGAAATTAAAGGGAAAAGTAAAATA
>CAMWWG010000044.1 GCA_947177935.1 uncultured Ruminococcus sp.
ATTCCGGATTCTTGAACAAGAACCGCAGAAATTAATGCAGATTTCCGGCATGTCGCAGAAAAAATGCGATGATATTGCCAGAGAATCCCGTCAGATCTTCGCCCTGCGCAATATGATTTCTTATTTTGACAGCTACGGCATAAAGTCTAAGTATGCTGTCCGGGCGTACCGTACCTGGGGGGCGGACTGCCGGGAAATGCTCGAAAAAAATCCCTATCTATTATGTACGGATTCCGTCGGTATGGATTTCCAGAAAGCAGAACTCTATGCACATGCCCTTCATGTCCCGAAAACTTCCCATTGCAGAATTTCCGCTGGAATTATCTATATCCTGCGCCATAATACCCTGCTCGGACATACCTGTCTGCCGCTGGACAAACTCGCCGCAGCAACGGTTCAATTCCTGGAAATCAATGAAACATTATTTTATGAAACTTACCAGACAGAACTGGAAAATGGCAATCTGATTGAATTTGTCCGGAATCACCGAGAATTTATCTATCTTCCGGAATACTATCTGGCAGAATGTACCATTACCGAGAGAATCGGATGCCTCCGGCAACTTCCCGATTCGGACATCCCCGCAGACTCCGTCAGAAAACTAATCGCTGAAGCGGAACAGCAAACCGGCATTCAGTATGCGGAAAAACAGAAAGCGGCAATTGTGTCTGCACTGTCTCATCATATGCTGTTAATGACCGGTGGTCCTGGCACGGGCAAAACCACAACGCTCAATGCAATGATTTATTGTCTGAAAGAACAGGGAGAGCTTGTGTTGATTACCGCACCAACCGGACGGGCAGCGAAACGGATTTCCGATCTGACAGGCTATGAAGCCAAAACGATTCACAGATTACTGGGGGTACAGTTTGAATCCGGCATTCAGAAATTTATCCACCATGAAAATAATCCTCTCCCGTGTGACGTCCTGATGATTGATGAAGTTTCTATGGTGGATGTGTTGTTATTTTCCAGTCTGTTACGTGCATTACGGACGGACTGTAAATTAATTCTTGTGGGGGACAGCGATCAGCTCCCGTCTGTCGGCGCAGGTTCTCTGCTGAAACATTTACTGGAAAGTCATTGCATGCCGGTAATTGCTTTAAAAGAAATTTTCCGCCAGGCACAGCAAAGCTGTATTATCACCAATGCGCACAGGATCATCAACGGTGAAATGCCGGATCTCTCCCGAAAAGACAATGATTTCTTTTTCTTTCACAGAACGAATTTCAGTCAGGTTTCGGATCTGGTTCTGGATCTTGCCTGCACCAGACTTCCCCAGGCTTATCATTATTCGCCTGTACGGGACATTCAGATCATCACGCCGACCAAACAAGGACTGCTTGGGACGGTTGCACTCAACAAGGCACTGCAAGCCCGGCTGAATCCGCCGGACGCTGAAACATCGCAGGTCAGATCAAGTCTCTATGAATTCCGTGCCGGTGACAAAGTCATGCAGACAAAAAATAATTATGACATTACCTGGACGAAAAAAAATAATAGTAATACTACTAATATAGAAAAAGGCATGGGAATTTTCAATGGCGATATCGGCATTATTCTAGAGATCAACCGCCGTTCCCATGAAGTCACGATTGATTTTGACGGCAGAATGACAGTCTATCCCACTTCCATGCTGGAACAGCTCGAACTTGCTTATGCGATTACAGTTCACAAAAGCCAGGGAAGTGAATTTGAAGCCGTGATTATGCCGCTTCTGGGGAAAATGGAAAAATTAAGCTACCGGAATCTGTTCTATACGGCAGTGACCAGAGCAAAAAAACTGCTGATTCTCGTCAGTACACCGGCGAAAATTCAGCAGGTGATCGAAAATATCAATCAGCATCAGAGATATTCCAATCTGAAATATATGCTCTGGAAAGAATGTCATCATGCAAAGCAAGATTTATCAGAAATTAAACCAGAAAATAAAACTGCCAGTTCTCCAGTTTCTTTATCCGAACCGCTGTCCGGGATGTGATGCGTTTCTTCCGGCTTGCGATACTGTCTGTGATGCCTGTGCGGATTCCATGTCCCTGAAACAGGATTTGTACTGCCATCGGTGCGGCAAAATTTCCTGTTTCTGTCGGTATCAAAAATTATTCTATGATGATGCCGTGATTGCATGTCGTTATGAAAATGCCGCTGTACCGTCCGTTCTGAAACTCAAACAGACAAGAAACACCAATTTTGCGGTATTCTCCGCCAGGATTCTTGCACAGCGTCTGCAAAATCCTGTATACGGAAAAGCGGATTGCATCGTTCCCGTTCCGATGCACCCGGCGGAAATCCGCCGCCGTGGCTACAATCAGGCGGCAGTCATTGCTGCGGAACTTTCCGGACTTCTGGGAATTCCCTGCCGGGATGATATTCTGTTTCGAAACAAATCCATTGCACAACATCTTCTCAACGCACAGGAACGTGCAAAAAATGTCGAAAATTTCGGAATTCACCCTGTTTCTGCCGAAAATCTGCATATTATTCTCTGTGATGATGTGCTCACCACCGGAAATACCATGAGTCGCTGTGCGGAACTTCTGAAATCCGCCGGGGCATTCCGTGTGACTGCGGCATCTGCTGCGACGGCACTCAGAAAAGCAGATAAAAAATTTAGAAATAATTAATATTAATAATATTTATCATTATCATTTAAAATTTAAGGAGCTGTCTTTTTATGAGTAAACCTGACATCGGCATTGACCTGGGCACTGCCAATATCGTCATGACATCCGGTAAAAAAGGCGTTGTGCTTTCAGAACCGTCCGTGATCGCCTATAATAAATGCACGGAACGGATTCTTGCCGTCGGTTCTGAGGCATATCAGATGATCGGCAAAAATCCCGCTTACATAGAAGTTGTTCGTCCTATGTCCGAGGGCGTTATTTCAAATGATGTCCTGACACAGTGCATGATCCGGGAATTTCTCCTGAAAATCTGCGGTCATCAGCTAGTCAAGCCAAGAATTATTATCTGCGTTCCGGCGTTCATCACCGATTTACAGAAACGTGCTGTCGGAGATGCTGTCATGAGCGCCGGATGCCGCAAGGCTTATTTGATTGATGAACCGATTGCCGCCATGCTCGGCGCAGGCGTTAATATCGGAAAAGCCCGTGGGCATATGGTTGTGGATATCGGCGGCGGTACGACAGATGTCGCTATCGTCTCCATGAACGGTATTGTCACGTCCCATTCCGTCAAATGCGCCGGAAATCAGATTGACAGAGCTATTATGAAATACATGCTGCATCGTTATAAACTCATCATCGGCGAACAGACGGCGGAACATGTCAAGAAAAAGCTCACAAATCTGTATGACCCCCGTGAGGATGTCACTATGTTCGTCAAAGGCAGAAATATCCTGAGAGGTCTCCCAGATCAGATTGAAATCAATGAAATGGAACTATTTGATGCCATGGAAGACGAAATCTTCGGCATTATGGAGGCAATCAAGAAAGTACTTGAAGAAACGCCGCCGGAACTTGTCGGGGACATCCAGGAAAACGGCATTTTGCTGACCGGCGGCGGTGCGCTCCTGGGCGGTCTCCGGGAATTAATCCACCGGACATTGAATGTCAACTGTGTTCTCGCCAGGGACACAATGCACTGTGTTGCCAAGGGCACGGGCATTGCATTCCAGAAAATCAATCACCTGCTTGACGGTTTTGAGGGCGTAACAATTTATAAATATCGTTAATCCAAAAATTATTTTAAATATAAATTTTAAATTAAAATCATGCGTAAAAAATTATCGCTGTTTCTTATATATCTTGCAGTTGTTTCCGGTTTCTGCCTGCATCAGTTTAAAATCCATGACCGGTCTATGGAATCTATTATGCCTTATACGCATACCTGGCAATTTCCCTCAGATAATCCGGATTTTGAAAAAATTGATATTTATCACGCTACTGTCTCGGAATTTTCCAAACTTCCCGGCATCAGCCGTTCCCTCTCTCAGCAGATTGTCTCCTACCGCAAAGAAAACGGCGGATTCGAGGCGCTTTCTGATCTGATCACTGCCGGAATGCCTGAAAAATTGTACACCTGTTTGGAATCTTATTTTTACATCCCGGAAGAAGAAAATCCCTCCGAACACAAAAAATCTCAGAATTCTCAGAATTTTCAGAAGAACGAGGAAACAAACCGGAACACATTAGAATTAGAATCTGAACTAGAAACAGAATCAGAATCAAATTTTGAAACTTCTGAAACGATCGGGATTCCAGAAATTTCGTTCCCTTTGGAACTCAATCAAGCCTCTTTTGAAGAACTCTGCGCTGTGCCTGGAATCGGGGAAGTCCTTGCGCAGAGAATTCTTGATTACAGAGAAACAAACGGCGGATTTCTTAATTGTGGTCAGTTACTGGAAATTTACGGCATCGGCGAAGCGATCTATACCGAAGTCCTGCCGTATTTTTATCTGGAAACGGAATATTTCCAGGAAGACCCCACAGAACCGGAATTCCCTGAAATTTCGGAAAATCCAGAAGATTCAGAAAATCAAGAAATCTCGGATTTTTCGGATATTCTTGTAATAAATCTGAATACTGCTACAAAAGAAGAACTGCTCCGTTTGCCAGGCTGTGAAGATGCCCTTGCTGAGGAAATTCTCACTCTCCGGGACAGAGACATTCACCAGTTCTATCATATTTATGAAATCACGCTTGCGGAACATGTCACAATGGAATTATTCGCCGAATGGCAGGATTATCTGACCGTCAGCGATGACGGCAGCACGCAGATTCCGTATATTACGCCATATGCAGCAGAAGAATAATTTAAATGATTAAAAATTTATATTATGCTAAAAAAACAGGACAGTTCTCAGAACTGCCCTGTTATCATTTTTCAGAAAATTCTAAAATTCAGGATTAAGCAATCGGGAAATCAGATTCTTCCAGCAGGTGAACCAGGAGTTTCAGAACGTTCATGGAGTCAGCAAGTTCAATCTTGCCGCTCTGGTCAACGTCTGCATTCAGGAGTCCCTGTGGTGATACCTGGTCAACACCAACGTAAACTCTGTTCATCAGGACTACGTCACTGATGTCTACATTACCGTCAACGTTTGCGTCGCCCCAGAGAATCTTGCTCGGATCGCCAGATTCATCAGTATTGTCAGTATTTTCACTATTGTCAGTATTGTCAGTATTCTCTGTATTGTCATTATCATACTGGATTGTCGGTTCAAGATCCGGATATACTTCTGCCAGTGCGCCCAGTGCCATCATGATGTCACCTGCATGCCAGAATCTGTGGAGCTCGAATTCTACAGCTGCAATGTTCTTGAATTCAGCAAGTGCAGCGCCGCCCTCTTCGCTGGATGCGGACAGGTCGCTTCTGTCTTCCCAGTGTGCGCCAGCTGCAACGTCCTTATTGTAAGCTTCCTGGAGTTCTGCAACCAGATCAATTGCCTGCTGAGATGTCTTGACACCTGCGCAATTATCCTGGCTCAGATACATAGAACGGATATCCAGGAACTTGATGCCGTTCTTGATTTCGTCGCCGTTCGGCATTTTACCAGTGCCATAAGACGGAGATACCCAAACGCCCTGGGAGAACATACGTGCCAGAGAGCCGTTGTGATCAGTTCTTGTCAGACCGATATTGTCACGACCGATATTCCACTCACGGTCAAGCAGCTGCTGTGCAAGATACAGACTTGCTGTCGGTACATCTGCATCGCCTACACTGTAGGTCTTGCCGCCAGTAGCACTTACGCCGTCAATTGTAACAGCACTGGACGGATATGCACCGCCGACATCAAATGTCTTATCCTTGATGTCAGAAGCCTGAACACCCTTAGCCTTTGCATAGTAGATCAGTGTGTTAGCCAGAGATGCCACACAACCAAAGTCTGCGTTGCCGTAGCCGTTGATATCACAGGTCAGACCTGTGTTGCCTGTAGCAGAACCACTCCAGCTGTCAGGCTGACCATTCCATGTCAGACCGGACGGAATATACCAGTCACCATCATCTGTCAGGATTGTGTTATTCACGAACCATGTGCACCATTTGTCCAGAATCTGCTCCAGAGCAGCTTCCAGAGTCATGCCGCCCGGCTTAACGCCTGTAGTATCGCCATTTGTCTTTACCCAGTAATAGAGCTCAGACAGACGCTGTACTGCCCATACCTGGTTACCGATCCAGTTGTTAGAAACCGGGTCACCGTATACCGGGTGAGCAACATACATCATACCGTAGAATGTGGATGCGCCTGCCGGATATGCTTCATAACGACCCTTATAGGAGTTCGTTGCACCACCAGCAATCGGACCATCTGCGGACTGTAACCACAGATAGAATTCCATCTGTCTTTCGAGAGACTTGGTGTAGTCATCTACAGCACCGGAGGACTTCATGCCGCTCTTGAGCGTATCATCCTGAATCAGGGCATAAGCTGCAAGCGGGTTCTGGTAGAATTCATGTGCATGAGAGCAACCGATCTGCCAGCACCAGTTCTGTCCGGTATTTGCCAGAGCGCCGCCCCAGGATGTGTACCAGTTCATCAGATAGTGTTTGCTCTGGTCACCTGCGTTGCCGTTGTTCCAGCTTGTGTTTTCGGAAATTGTCTGATAATATTTATCATACATGTTGTTCCGGAGTTCGTCACCCATCTCAGAAGCTCTTGCAGAAACAGTAGCATCGCCAACGCCCCACTGGTTTGCGTCGAATACACCCTGGATTGCACGGTCTTCAGCGTCAGGTGCGTTTGTGTAAGCATACTGGTTTGTAACAGATGCATCCTGGTTGAAGATACCCTTCATACCTTTCTGCTCATTACCATATTTCTTTTCTTCTACGCAGGGATGCGGAACAGTTTCCCAGCAGGATTCCTGTTCGCCACGCTGGAATGTGTTAATAAATGTGAAGTTTGTGCCTTCGCCATAACCATACCAGTTCTCAACGTCACCGAGCCAGTGTAACAGATACAGACCGCCCTTGTCGTTTTTGCCCTTGTAAACACTTGTGAAGTTGCTGTAGATCGGATTGACAGCTGTCTTGTCTGCCTGACCAGCCCACGCATCCGGACACTGATCCGGTGTGTCATACTCACCGCAGTACTGTGCGCTGACACTGCCTGCTGTCCAGAAATTATCCTGCACATCAGGAACCATAACTTCCATTGTTTTCCAAGCCTTAGCCAGATCAGATGTATACTGTACATTGCCTGTCTTTACCTGATCTGCATGATTCTTGGCAATATTGTCTCTCATGGCAGCAGCCCATACCAGATAGGACATAGCCTCGGAAGTTGTTTCATGACCATAGTCAGGTGCTTCTATTACGACTTCTTCTACTGCATGTAACGGGATAACGAAAGAATCG
>CAMWWG010000045.1 GCA_947177935.1 uncultured Ruminococcus sp.
CTTCTCTGTCGTCGCTGCCGCCGAAATCCGGGTCAGCCATTTCCAGATAAGGTTCGTCTTCGTCATCATTAAATTTGTCTATGTTTTCCACGTCGCCAGTTGTGTAGCCGTTTTCTTCAAATTCTTCTTCATCGCTCCGGAAATCTTCGCTAAAATCAGCGGTCGGAATCGGGATGTCGTCATCCTCTTCAAAATGCTGTTTCAGGTCAATTTCTTCCTGGTTGGCATCCAGAACTTTGACATCCAGACCAAGGGACTGCATTTCTTTAATCAGTACTTTGAATGATTCCGGAATGCCGGCTTTTGGAACGTTCTGACCCTTCACGATGTGTTCGTAAGTGTTGACACGTCCGATGGTGTCGTCTGATTTGACAGTCAGGATTTCCTGGAGTGTGTAGGCTGCACCATAGGCTTCCAGTGCCCATACTTCCATTTCACCGAAACGCTGACCGCCAAACTGCGCTTTACCGCCCAGAGGCTGCTGTGTAACGAGGGAATAAGGACCTACAGAACGGGCATGGATTTTATCGTCTACCAAGTGATGGAGTTTTAAATAATACATGTAACCGACTGTGATCCGGTTGTCAAATTTTTCTCCGGTCCGCCCATCATACAATGTGAATTTGCCGTCTTCGTTCATGTCGATGGCTTTGGGATTGATGACTTTGTCCATCTGGTTGAGTTCAAATGATTCGTTTTTGTAGGGAGCGTTTCTTTCGTTGGCTTCCCGGAAACATGCACGGATGTCGTCTTCATGTGCGCCGTCAAAAACCGGTGTCATGATGTGCCAGCCGAGTGCCTTTGCACTCATACCCAGATGCACTTCAAGAACCTGTCCAATGTTCATACGGGACGGTACGCCCAAAGGATTCAGAACAATATCAAGAGGTGTGCCATCCGGGAGGAACGGCATGTCTTCTTCCGGAAGAATCCGGGAGACAACACCCTTGTTGCCATGACGACCTGCCATCTTATCGCCGACGGAAATTTTACGTTTCTGTGCGATATAACAACGAACTAACTGATTCACGCCTGTGCCGAGTTCAGAAACTTCGGCATTCATGTTATCCGTGCCCTTTTCGCCACGACGGAAGATCTTGACATCAATGACAATACCGCCCTCACCGTGAGGAACTTTCAGAGAGTTGTCACGTACTTCACGGGCTTTTTCGCCGAAGATTGCCCGGAGCAGACGTTCTTCTGCGGTCAGTTCCGTTTCGCCTTTCGGTGTGACTTTACCGACCAGAATGTCGCCGGCTGTGACTTCCGCACCAATCCGGATAATGCCATGTTCATCTAGATTCTTCAGCGCATCTTCACCAACGTTCGGGATATCTCTGGTAATTTCTTCCGGTCCTAATTTTGTGTCACGGCATTCCAGTTCATATTCTTCAATGTGAATGGATGTGAAGACATCTTCACGGACGAGACGTTCATTGAGTAAGACAGCGTCTTCGTAGTTGTAACCTTCCCATGTCATAAAGCCAATTAAGGCATTCTTACCAAGGGAAATTTCGCCGTCAGATGTTGCAGGTCCATCCGCAAGCACCTGTCCTTTGCGAATGGTGTCGCCAAGGTTAACAATAGGTCGTTGGTTCACACAAGTGTCCTGGTTGGAACGCTGGAACTTAATCATCTCATAAGTATGATCAATTTTATTAGCATCCTGGACAATGATTTTATCGGCTGATACGAAAGTGACAATGCCGTCTGTCTTGGAAATGACGCAGACGCCGGAATCTACAGCGGCTTTGTATTCCATGCCTGTGCCGACAAACGGACGTTCTGTCTTAAGCAGCGGCACTGCTTGTCTTTGCATGTTTGCACCCATCAACGCACGGTTTGCGTCATCATTTTCCAGGAACGGGATCATTGCTGTTGCAACGGAAACCACCATTTTTGGAGATACATCCATGAAATCTACATGGGTGTTCTCGCATTCAAGAATTTTGTCACGGAATCTGGCATTGACTTTCGGTCTTGCGAATTTGCCATCCTCAGTGAGCGGTTCATTCGCTTGGGCAACGACATATTTGTCTTCTTCATCTGCCGGCATATAGACAACTTCGTTGGTGACAACACCTGTTGCCTTGTCTACACGGCGATAGGGTGCTTCGATAAAACCGTATTCGTTAATTTTGGCAAATGTTGCCAGATAAGAGATCAAACCAATGTTCGGACCTTCCGGGGTCTCAATCGGGCACATTCTGCCATAGTGGGAATAGTGTACGTCACGGACTTCAAATCCGGCACGGTCACGGGACAGACCGCCAGGACCCAATGCGGAAAGTCTGCGCTTGTGAGTGAGCTCTGCAAGCGGATTGTTCTGATCCATGAACTGCGACAGAGGAGAAGAACAGAAAAATTCTTTGATCTGGGATGTGACAGGCCGGATGTTGACAAGTGCCTGCGGTGTAATGACATCCATGTCCTGGGTCTGTAAATTCATACGTTCCCGGATGCCACGTTCCATCCGAGCCATGCCGGAACGCATGGTGTTCTGGAGAAGTTCCCCGACACGGCGGATTCTTCTGTTGCCAAGGTGGTCAATGTCATCCGTTGTGCCGACACCCTCGCAGAGATTTAGGAAGTAGCTGACAGATGCGTAAATGTCATCCAGTGTGATATGATTCGGGACGAGTTCTTCCGCACGTTTTTTGCAGACCATTTTGAGATCTTCCGGCGCTGTTGTATCCAGGATTTCACGCAACACACGGATTGTAACTTTCTCATTGATGCCGATTTCTTTCGGGTTGAAATCCACATAGCCTGCAAGATCCACCATGCCATTGCCGAGAACTTTAATTTCTTTCTCAACCATGCGAGTCGAAGTCTGTCCGGTTTCGGTCGTGTAGTATTGCTTGGATTCCACTGTGAGAAATACTTCGTAGATGCCTGCCTGTTCAATTTCTGTTGCTTTTTCAAGCGTGAGCTTCTCGCCTGCTTCTGCAAGGACTTCTCCGGTGCGTTCATTGATGACATTCCGGGAAATCGTGCGTCCGGCGATCCGGGAGGCAATGCCGAGCTTCTTATTATATTTGTATCTTCCGAATTTACATAAATCATAGCGCCTGGGATCGAAAAACAACAGATCCAAATGCGCTTGTGCGCTTTCGATGGTGGGAGGTTCGCCGGGACGTAGTTTCTTATAGACTTCAATAAGACCTTCTTCAATGTTTTTGGAAACATCTTTTTCAAGTATGGTCTGATAAAGTCTTTCGTCGTGGCCAAATGTCTCTTCAATTTCCGGATCTGTTCCAAGTCCGATTGCTCTCAGGAACGTCGTCAGCGGAATTTTGCGGTTTTTATCAATCCGGACATAAACAATATCGTTGGAATCCATTTCGTATTCCAGCCACGCACCACGGTTCGGGATAATTGTCGACTTGAACAGCTCTTTGCCCGTCTTGTCTTTTTCCATTCCATAGTAAACACCAGGAGAACGGACTAACTGGGATACAATGACACGTTCAGCGCCGTTGATGACAAATGTGCCGCTGTCTGTCATGAGCGGAAAATCACCCATAAAAATTTCGCTTTCCTTGACTTCCCCTGTTTCCTTGTTCCAGAGTTTTGCAGTGACACGCAGAGGGGAAGCATACGTTGCCTGGTGTTCCTTTGCTTTTGCAATCGTCTTGTATTTCAGATGTTCATCATCAAAACGATAACCGACGAATGTCAACACCAGATTGCCATTGTAATCCGTAGCAGCGAAATCCTTGAAAACTTCTTTGAGCCCTTCTTCTCTGAACCATTTGTAAGAATTTTTCTGAATTTCAATCAGGTTCGGCATATCCTGGACTTCGGGAATTTTGCCGAAACTCATTCTGACATTTTTTCCGAGCTGTTTGGCAGTGACATTTACCATAGGCGGATACCTCCTTAAGATTCTTGGCGGATTCTGAAAAAATTAAAATTTTAGAAAAAGCACTTGACAAAATCCGCATCATATGCTATACTATTTTGTACTTGTCTGCACAAAGCCACCGGAGTGCCATAATAGTGCATTTTAAAATTATACTATATTCTGAAAAATTTGTCAAGCGGTTTTCAGAATTTTGTGACTATGCCTAATTTTGCAGAAAAATATTTAGCGATTCTGGAGATTTTTTTAGAATTCTGCAAATCTGCCAAAAATTCAGGGTGAAACCAAAAAATATTTTGAAAAAACAGAAAAAATTTGAAAAAAACTCTTGACAAGCCTGGCAAAATGGTGTATAATGACAAAGTGCACTGCTTATTCCGGATTCCGGAAGATGTGCAGATTTATTTTTTAAAATCTTTTGAAAAGGAGGAAACTCAATGCCAACATTTAATCAGCTCGTTCGTAAGGGCAGAAAGATGCAGCAGTCCAAGTCTACTGCGCCGGCTCTCCAGAAAGGCTACAATGCGAAGAAGAAAGTTCAGATTGACCAGAGCGCACCTCAGAAAAGAGGCGTTTGCACAGTTGTTAAGACAACAACTCCGAAAAAGCCGAACTCCGCTATGCGTAAAATTGCCAGAGTAAAACTGACAAACGGCTACGAAGTAACGTCTTATATCCCTGGTATCGGTCACAATCTTCAGGAGCACAGCGTTGTTCTGATCCGTGGCGGACGTGTTAAGGACTTACCTGGTGTGCGTTATCACATCATCCGTGGTGCATTGGATGCACAGGGCGTTGCGAACAGAAATCAGGCTCGTTCCAAGTACGGTGCAAAGCGCCCGAAGGCAGGCAAGAAGAAATAATTCTTGAATTTATTAAAATTTTTCAAAACTTGAATTTCAGATTACTCGATTATGTATGCAGTTTTTTAGTTAAAATTGCAGAATGTGGAGTTTTATATAGATTATAAACCTCTGCATTGGTCTGACGTGCCGGAGTTCTCCGGACGAGTACCTATGAATTCATGCTATGTAATGTGAAGGAGGGAAGCGAAATGCCAAGAAGAGGTAATGTCGCAAAGCGTGATGTACTTCAGGATCCGGTTTATAATTCCAAGCTGGTCACACGCCTGATTAACAATATCATGCTCGACGGTAAAAAAGGTGTTGCGCAGAAAATTGTTTACGGTGCATTTGAAATCGTCAATGAAAAAACTGGCAGAGATGCACTGGAAGTATTCGAGGAAGCTATGGAAAATATCATGCCGCAGCTCGAAGTAAAGGCTCGCCGTCTGGGTGGTGCTACCTATCAAGTACCGATGGAAGTACGCCCGGAAAGAAAGCAGACTCTCGGTCTGAGATGGATTACAAAATATTCCAGAGAGCGCAATGAAAAAACCATGAAAGAGAGACTGGCAGGCGAAATCCTGGATGCTCTCAATAATACAGGCGGTTCTGTCAAGAAGCGTGAAGATACACACAAGATGGCAGAGGCAAACAAGGCGTTTGCACACTACCGCTGGTAAGGATGGTGTGTTATGGCTAGAGATTGTTCACTGGAAAGAACCAGAAATATCGGCATTATGGCGCACATTGATGCCGGTAAGACAACCACAACAGAGCGTATTTTGTTCTATACTGGTGTCAACCATAAAATCGGCGAAACCCACGAGGGTGCTGCTACAATGGACTGGATGGCACAGGAGCAAGAGAGAGGTATTACGATCACATCCGCCGCAACGACGGCTTACTGGGCAGGTCACAGAATCAATATTATTGACACACCCGGACACGTTGACTTTACGGTAGAAGTAGAGCGTTCCCTTCGTGTATTGGATGGTTCTGTTACGGTTCTGTGTGCAAAAGGCGGTGTAGAACCGCAGTCTGAAACCGTATGGAGACAGGCTGATAAATATCAGGTTCCGAGAATGGCTTATGTTAACAAGATGGACATCATGGGTGCTGACTTCTACAGAGTCGTTGAGATGATGAAGGATCGTCTGCATTGCAATGCTGTCCCGATTCAGTTGCCGATCGGTGCAGAAGACACTTTCAAGGGCATTATCGATCTCGTGGAGATGAAAGCCTATGTATATTATGATGACCTGGGCAAGGACATTCGTGTGGAAGAAATTCCGGATGATATGAAAGAAAAAGCACAGGAATATCGTGATTCTCTGATTGAACATGTCGCAGAGCAGGATGACGATCTGATGGAAAAATTCTTCGCAGGTGAGGAACTCACAATCGAAGAAATCAAGACGTGTATCAGAAAATCTACACTTGCAAATACAATGGTTCCTGTTACCTGCGGTACTTCTTATAAAAACAAGGGTGTACAGAAACTTTTGGATGCAATCGTGGATTATATGCCGTCTCCGCTGGACGTTCCTGCAATCAAGGGTACAAACCCGGATACAGGCGAAGAAGAGGAGAGACCGTCTTCCGATGATGAACCGTTTGCAGCACTTGCATTCAAGATTGCAACAGACCCGTTCGTTGGTAAACTGACGTTCTTCCGTGTATATTCCGGTGTTCTGGATGCCGGTTCAGGTGTTCTGAATTCTACGAAGGACAAGCACGAAAGAATCGGCCGTATTGTACAGATGCACGCAAATAGCCGAAAAGAGCTTGAAAAAGTATATTCCGGTGACATTGCCGCAGCAATCGGTCTGAAGCAGACAACAACTGGCGATACACTCTGTGACGAAGATCATCCGGTTATCCTGGAATCCATGGAATTCCCGGAACCTGTTATCAATCTGGCAATTGAGCCGAAGACAAAAGCAGGTCAGGAAAAAATGGGTATCGCTCTTGCAAAACTCGCAGAAGAAGACCCGACATTCAGAACCTGGACGGATGAAGAAACCGGACAGACGATCATTGCCGGAATGGGCGAGCTGCATCTGGATATTATCGTTGACAGATTGCTCCGTGAGTTTAAAGTAGAAGCAGATGTCGGTGCGCCGCAGGTATCTTACAAAGAGACCATCAAGGGCAATGCAGATGTTGACTATAAGTATAAGAAGCAGTCCGGTGGTTCTGGTCAGTACGGTCATGTTAAAATCCGTGTTGAGCCGAACGAATCTGGTAAGGGCTTTGAATTCAAGAATTCCGTTGTCGGTGGTTCAGTACCGAAGGAATATATTCCTGCTGTTGAAGCCGGTGTGAAAGGCGCAATGCAGGCAGGTATTCTCGCAGGTTATCAGGTTGTCGATGTCAAGGTAGAACTTTATGATGGATCTTATCATGAAGTTGACTCCTCTGAAATGGCGTTCAAGATTGCCGGTTCCATGGCATTCAAAGAAGCGATGCGAAAGGCACAACCTGCTTTGATGGAGCCGATTATGAAAGTTTCTGTTATCGCTCCGGATGATTATCTGGGTAATATTATTGGTGACTTGAGTTCCCGCCGTGGTGAAATTCTCGGGCAGGAGACAAGACCTGGTAC
>CAMWWG010000046.1 GCA_947177935.1 uncultured Ruminococcus sp.
TTTATTATGCTGGTAAAATTTAGATTTATTAGTTCAAAGTTAGGAGTGAAATATTATATCATTGACTGAAAAAATAGCAGAATTTTTAAACTGCGAATATGAGAGTTTTTATAACGAAAAAAATCCTGTTATTATTATAAAACGTTATGAGAAACTGATTTCTGAGGGAAATAGGAAAGGATTTACACCATTAATTATTGTACCGAGTGAAATATTATTAGAAGATTTCCAGGATGCGAATACAAGAGAAGAATTATTCGCTAATATGAATCAAATAAATATTCAGGATTTATTTCATAAAATGACTGAAAATTTTGGTAATGCAGAAGAAATTTTGAATATTCTTCCTTCAGATATAGAAACTTTTGAAATAATAGAAAAGCCTGCAAAAATGATCGGATTTCTTGATGTACTTACGGATAAAGTATTGTCGGAAGTAATGATTGCGAAAATACCTACAAAAAATCCGTGGGAATTGCCGTTATGGATTCCGATGGGGGGATTTAATGATTGTCCTGCACCGGAAGAACAAGCTGTTATTTTTAAGCATTGGTTTGAAACTTATGGAGCTGTTCCGGCTTGCGTGACATATGATACATGGGAATTGTTAGTAAGTTATCCCCTTGAAACAATCGAAGAAGCCTTAAAAATAGCAAAATTGCAATATATATTTGATTCTGATATTGTAGAACAAGGTTGCGGCACTGTTGCTAATTTAGCAAAAGATTTAATGCATAATCCTGTATGGTATTTTTGGTGGGATTGAATCCAATCAAGAAATAGCTGATATAAAAATTTTTTAACTGAAAAAAATGAAAGAACGAAAGGAGGAAGCGGCATTCCTCCGGATCTAAGTGACCGAGGGATTCTGCCGCAATTTGATGAATTTTAATATTCCAATGCGTACAACGGGGGCAATTGACAGTCAGACAATCACACAGCAATCCGGGCGGATTAAATCCGCCGTTGATCTGAAAAATGCGACAAATCAGGATTTTGCGCCGGGAAATCTTTCATCACAGCAGAATTTTCAGTATTCGCAGAATCCTCAATACTCGCAAAATCCTCAGTATTCGCAGAATTCTCAATACTCACAAAATCCCCAGTATTCGCAAAATTCTCAGTATTCACAAAATCCCTGGAGTTCTGTATCTGTTCCCAATTCCGGCACATACCTCCAGAAAGGGCAGAAAATCCCGGTTTCTGAACCATTTATCCGGATTGCCCTCGGCTGGGATGTCCTCAATCCTGCCTGTGAACTGGATGCCTCCTCTTTTATGCTCGGACAGAATGAAAAAGTCCTGAATGATGACTGGTTTATCTTCTACGGACAACCACAGGATCCCGATAGGAGTGTCCGTTATCAGATCAATCAGAACGGCATGGATAAGGCTTTCATTGATGTGGAAATTGCCCGGATCAGAACAGAAGTCCGGAAAATTGTCTTTGCTGTGACAATCTATGAAGCCATGCAGAAACGCTTGAATTTCAGCATGACCCGGAACGTTTACGGCAGAATCCTGAACCGGAATCAACAGGAAATTGCCCGGTTTGACTTGACAGACTGTTCTCCGCAGGTCACGGCAATGGTAATCGGAGAATTATATCGCTACAAAGACACCTGGAAATTTAACGCTGTCGGTTCGGGCGTTGGCAGGGATCTTCCTGCTTTCTGCGGTATGTATGGCGTGAATCTTGAATAACATCAGAAATGGAGTGTATGAAATTATGATCCAGTTTGAAACGTTGAATGAAGTCAGTCTGAAAGTCACTTGCCGGGGCAGTCATGATTATATCTTTGTCAAAGCCGGGGCGTTTATCGGTGGTGAATGTAACGGCGGTAAAAATTTTAAATTCAATAAAGTTCTTTTAGGTCCTCAGAATAATGCAGCACAGGCGATTTTTGGACAGCTTGCCAGACGTGTCACCGGGGAGAATCTCCCGTTGATGAAAGTCGAATTCTCCGGGGATAGTGTTACTTATTATGCCAATAATCAGCAGCATGTGGTTGTTTGTCAGCTCGGAATGGGCGAGAGATTGTCCGTCGAGAGCGAGAATATTCTTGCATTTACGAAAGATTGCGATTATAATGTCAGATTCCTGGCCCAGGGTGTTATCTCTCAGAAAGGGCTTGCTACATCCACACTCACGGGAAGAGGACAGGAGGCATACGTAGCAGTTCTGGTGGACGGCAACCCGATTGTCATCAGCAACATGAACAGCAACACGACATTGGAGGCTGACCCGGATGCAGTTGTCTGCTGGATCGGCGCTGATCCGGATTTTAAAACAGATCTGTCCTGGCGGAATCTGATCGGACAGAGTTCTGGAGAATCCTACATGTTTGAATGGAATGCACACAGTCCGGCATCCGTGATTATTCAGCCGATGGAACGGACTTCCGGATTGGATATTTCTATGGATGGATCAAGATCCGGGAGCAGACCCAGTACACAAAGCCGGATCACCTGGTGAAATTATACAAAATTCAACAAATTTTTTCGTTATTTTTTATTTTGTAAAATGCTTGACAAATGCTTTTGGATATGCTATAATAATAAAGCAGTCCGGAAAGTTCTGGTTTGCAGTTAAAAATCCTTATGCGAGTGTGCTGGAACTGGCAGACAGGCTAGCTTGAGGTGCTAGTGTTGGAAACGACGTGTGGGTTCAAGTCCCGTCACTCGCATTCAGATTTTTTTAAAATTTTATGATGTTTGTTGGACAGATGGCTGAGCTGGTCTAAGGCGCACGACTGGAAATCGTGTAAGCGTTAGTAGCGCTTCGAGGGTTCGAATCCCTCTCTGTCCGCCATACCAAGTTATCTTGGCACGTTGGGGAAAGATCAGTTTTCTGAACTGATCTTTTTCTGTTTTTTTAGTATTTTATCGGATTTTATGAAAAAAATTTTTATCCGGAGGTGTTTTATCTGTTATGACTGACAAGGAATTCCGAAAATTAAAACGTGTGGAACTGCTTGAAATGCTTTATTATCTCCAGAAAGAAAACGAGGATCTCCGTGCAGAAAATGATGTATTGAAACAGAATGTTGATGATCTGACAAAATCTGCTATGAATGCCAAAACCGTCCTTTCGGAGGAAAGTCTGCAACAGATTGCTCAGATTGTAAAACATGCCGTTTCTGGTGAGCCGGATTCTGCTTCCGTGGAGGTGATTCAGGATGGAACAGAATAAGAGAGATCTTCCGAGTTCGGAGCAGATTTCTACGGAACTCCGGCGGGTGAAATACGAAAGAGAGTATTTCCGCATGTTTGCAAGTACAGTTTCGTCTCTGATTGTCGTGGCGGCGGTTGCCGTACTGATCTCCATGTTAGCGCTTCCGGTGCTCCGTGTCACGGGGACGAGCATGATGCCGACCATGGAGAATGATGAGCTTATCATTTGCAGCAAGCGTTCTAATTTTGAGACCGGGGACATTGTGGCATTTTACTTAAATAATAAGATTTTGTTGAAGCGTGTGATCGGCACTGCCGGGGACTGGATTGATGTGACAGAGGACGGCACTGTATACGTTAATAATGCGCCCATTGACGAGCCGTATCTCATGGAGAAAGCCTACGGCATCTGCGACATCAGCCTGCCGTATCAGGTTCCCGACAACTGCATTTTCGTGATGGGTGACAACCGGGCAGTATCGGTGGACAGTCGTTCTTCCAGCGTGGGGAGTATTTCGGATGAATTTGTGATTGGCAAGGTAATTCTGCGGCTGTTTCCGTTCAATCGTCTGGGGCTGGTTTAATAGCCATTTTCGGATTTTGTGCAAAAGTGCTAAAAAATCGTTTAACCTGTGTAAGAAACAATAAAATTTTTGAAAAGCTATTGACAAATCTTTCTTTTTGTGCTATACTGTAAGCAAGATAGCATAAGGTTTTTGCCGGGAGGTCTGGCAGAGCCAAAGCTCGGCAGGCTGCGCCGCCAAAGACAGCCAATATTCTGATAAAAAAGGAGAAATTACTTATGAGAAAGGCAAGAAAATTTGCTGCGATTGCAGCAGCCGCCATGATGACGGCAGCTCTGGCACTTCCGATGTCTATGAGCTCTTTCGCTACTGAGGGTGACGAGCTAACCGACGACACCACTGTGACAGATTCTGTTATTGGTGCGAAGACCATTGTTATTGAAAATGCAGATGATGCAAGCCATACGTACGTGGCATATCAGGTATTCAAGGGTGATGTTTCAAATAAAACAACTTTGGCGAATATCACATCCGGTGACGATGTAAACATGGCAGGATTGCTTTCTACATTGAAAAATAGTTCTTTGGAGAACTATTTTGATGGCATTGATGATTTCGATGACACTAAAACATCCGCTACTGACATTGCCGCTGAAAATGACAGAATTGCAAAGGCTATTGCAAATGTGCTTGCTACTGAAAAGGATGGGGATACTCTCATTTTTGATTATGATAATGGAGCAATGCAGGAATTTGCTAAGGCTGTTGGTAAAAACTTAACAGGGTCTGGTGTTGAATCATCGACTGTAGGTAGTGAACAGCAGATTGGAGTTCCAGCAGATGGTTATTATTTGATTCAAGATAAAGATGCACCAACCAATGGTGACGGTGCTATGACACGCTTTATTATTCAGGTTGTTGGTAGCGCAAAGGTTACAGCTAAAACTGATTCTCCGTCCGTTGAGAAGAAAGTTGTTGAGAACGTAAAGTGGGCAACTGATGATAAATATTCTTCTGATAAGGAAACTCCGGCAAATTCAGTTTATTCTGAAAGCACAGGTGCTTTAAATGATGTGGCTGACTACTGTGTAGGTGATACTGTACCTTTTGAACTGATTGGTAAGTTGCCATCCACATACGATGATTACACCAAGTACTACTACCAGTTTAATGATAAACTCGGCAGAGAATTTAATTATACTCACACAACTAATACAACCAAAAATTTCACGGTGGTTGCTGTAAATAAGAATGCAGCGGGTGAGTCTGTTGAATCAGTTATTACATCCCAGTTTACTGGTGCTGATGTTGCGGCTCCACAAGATGACACAAGTGAAGCAACACGTTTCTCCATAACTTGTGATGACTTGAAAGCTATCAAAACTGATGATGAGGGAAAATCTCTTACTATTACCAAGGATACTATCATCGTAGTAAGATATAATGCAGTGCTCAATGACAAGGCTGTGGTTGGTCGTCCCGGTCAGGAAAATGAAGTGTACTTGACATATTCTTGCAACCCGAACTATACGGGTGAGGGTGATAAGGATAAGCAGCCTGACAAACACAAAGACACTAAAGAAGACAAAGTAATCGTCTTTACCTACGAACTTGATGAAACCAAGATTGATGCCGCTTCTGCTAATGCAACAGAAAAGGTTACACTTAATGGTGCAGAATTCATTCTTTCCAGAACCAAAACTGTAAAGGGTGAAGATGGTGCGCCGGATACAACTGTCACTGAATATGCAACTCTTGCAAGAGGTTCTTACGACGAAGATGCAAAAACTTGGACTGCAACAACAGAAACAGATGAAACGAAGATTACAGATACAACATGGATTGTACAGGACTGGAATGCAACTAAGGCGGAGGCTGAGGCTAATCCAATTAAGTCAAGTAATGGTGGTAAATTCAACATCCGTGGTCTAGATGATGGCGAGTATCAGTTGACTGAGACGAAAGCTCCGGAGGGTTACAATCTCCCAGCTCAACCGTTTACAGTTGTTTTGGCAGCAAAGACAGAGAATGGTCAGGGATGGACGACTGAAGATCCTGCTGACGCATTGAAAGACTATTCAGAGAATGATAAAACTGGTTGGGCTACTAATAAATTAGCAGTTGCTGCAAATACTGGTGTTGCATCTAGCGACATCGGCAACTCAAAGGCTGGCTCTCTGCCGTCTACCGGTGGTATCGGTACAACGCTCTTCTATGTTGTGGGCGGTGTGCTCGTGGCTGGCGCAGGCGTGACGCTCATCACCAAGAAGAGACTCGGCGACAGCGAGAAGTAAGTAAAATAGACATCTAATAAAATCGTAATAGTATGATGAATGCCGACGGTGCGCCCTGCATCGTCGGCAAACGTCGTGGAGGCGGTTATGAGGAAAAAAGCCAGTGTTTCTACAATAATATGGATTGTTATTTTCTTGGTCGGTCTTGGGGTAATGCTCTATCCTTCATTCAGTAACTGGTGGAACACCCACACGCAAGGGCGTGTGATTGCAAATTATACAGAGGCTGTTGCAAGAATTGATGATGAAACCTATGAAAAAATGCTTGCGGCGGCACATGTCTATAACAAACAGCTTGCCGAAACATATGCACCACTTACCAATTTTAAAGAAATACCCGATTATGATCAAATTATCGACGTTTCCGGTACTGGCATCATGGGTTATATCACCATTCCCCAGATCAATGTAGAACTGCCGATTTATCATGGCACATCACAGGAAGTGCTTAACATCGCTGTCGGTCATTTGCAGGGATCGTCCTTTCCAGTCGGCGGCGAAAACACGCACGCTGTTCTCTCTGCACACCGTGGCTTGCCATCCGCCCGGCTTTTCACAGACCTTGACAAGCTCCGTGTCGGCGATTCCTTCATGGTTACCATCCTGGACGAGGTTCTCACCTATGAAGTGGAAGAAATCCTGATTGTAAAACCGGAAGAAATGGACAAACTCGCCATTATTCCCGGCGGTGATTACGTCACACTGATGACCTGCACACCCTACGGCGTGAATACGCACAGATTGTTGCTGCGTTCCCACCGGATTGAAACCGCCTACGAAAAGGCAATTAGAATCTCGGCGGATGCCGTTCAGGTTGACCAAATGCTGGTTGTCCCGATTATCGCCGCTCCTCTTGTGGTGTTGTTATTCATCTACTGGGAAATTGACAGCCGTCGCAAAAACAAGCAGGAGCACAGACAGTCGGAGATCCACAGTTCAAAATACATGTTACCATTATAATTAATAATTATAAAAAATTACAGCAGGATTCCACAGAATTCTGCTGTTTTTGTATTGTTTTCCTGAAAAATATTTAAATTTATTTAAAAATATTTAAATTTATTTAAATTTCATGAAAATTACGTGAAAAACTTGCTTTTTGCGCTTTTCTGTGTTATAATAAATCATATATTCTATAAATT
>CAMWWG010000047.1 GCA_947177935.1 uncultured Ruminococcus sp.
TTATCTCTGCACATTCCGGATCTCAAACGGCAGTGCCAATAACAGACAGATGAAAATTGAAGTCAATCATGATATTAAAAATTACTGGATGCAGGATTTTCTTTCGACAAATACATGGACGGAATGGCAGGAACGTGCGATCGTACTTCCATTGCATGTCGGAATGAATCAGATCCGATTAACATCCATGACGGCAGACGGCGCACCGAATATTGATTATCTCCGGACGGAATTAACCGACGAACCCGTTGCAGAAATTTATATTCCGGAGCAGAAGCCAAATTTAGAACCTACTGGGAAAACAACAATCTATATTGCAGGAGATTCCACGGTTCAGAGCTATCGTGCAAGTTATGCACCACAGCAGGGATGGGGCTATTATTTAACAGATTATTTCAGTGACAACGTGAGCATTTCCAATCAGGCAATCGCCGGGAGAAGTTCCAAGAGTTTCTATGATAATGGCAGATTGCAGACGATTCTGGATTCCATGCAGGAAGATGATTATTTACTGATCCAGTTTGCAATTAATGATTCTGCAAAGGGTAATGAGGAACGTTATGCACCTGTTTGCGGCAATGTGGACAATCCGGATAACGGTTCTTATGAGTTCTATATTGAGAAGTACATTGAAGGGACACTGGAAAAAGGCGGAACACCGATTCTGGTAACAACTGTAATCGGCTTGAAAACCTGGTCAGGCAGTCAGTTTAATTCCAGTTATACAGAATATTGCAATGCCTGCAAGGATATGGCAAAAAAATATGACATTCCTTGCATTGATCTGAATACGCTCATGGTCAATCATTATAATCAGATCGGCTATGATGCGGCTTACAAGTATCATCTGTGCGGCGCAGTGGAAGGCTCTACAGACATGACACATTTCACGGAAACCGGTGCAAATGCCGTTGCCGAATTGGTTGCGGATGCCATCAAAGATTTAAATATTCCAGTTTCTAAAGAAGTCAAGTAATTTATAATTTTTACAGCAGGGCGGATCTGATCCGTCCTGTTATTTTTGCTGTCCGGCAGAAATGGGAAGAAATTTGACCTTGACTTTTCCAGGTTTCTATGTTACAATAAAATGGTAGAACAAGATATAAAATAAATTTTAAAAATTAACAATCAAAAATTAAGAATTCAGAGGGGAGTATTATTTTATGAATCATATGAAATTATTCAGGAAAATTGCCGGATTGCTTGCGCTTGTCAGCTCCGTTTCGGCTGTCCCGGCATTCCCGGCAAGTGCCGCTTATACTTATGAAAATCTACAATATGAGAGTGGTGTTGCCGGTGAAATTCATATTGTCGGCTGTGACGAGGATGTGACGGATCTTGTCATCCCAGAAACGATTAACGGCAAGCCGGTTACAAAAATTATGTACGGTGTTTTCAGAGGGAATGAAAATCTGGAAAGCGTAACGATCCCGGAGACAATGCAGGTCATTGCACAATGTGCATTCCAGGACTGCAAGAATCTGAAAGAGATCAATATGCCGGAAACTTATGTTGATATTGCAGGAAATGCGTTCTCCGGGACAAGATGGTATCTGCTGACGTACAATCAGCCAGTGACTTATCTGGGGAATATGGTATATAAAACCAATCTGGGAGAAAATCAGGAAGAAGTTACCATCCGGGAGGGGACACTCAGCATTGCCGGCGGTGCATTCCGTGGTGATAAAAATTTGAAAAAGATCAATTTGCCAGATTCTCTGCAAATCATCGGTGACGGTGCATTTTCCTATTCTGAGTTAACTAGTATTGAAATCCCGGAGAATGTGATGTTTATCGGTGAGGATGCATTCCGGGGAACAAAGCCGGAAACACTGACAGTCGCTGAAAATAATGCTAATTACACATCCATGGGTAATATTTTATATAATAAAAATCTCACAAAATTTATTTTTGTCCCACAAAGCGTGACAGAAGTGACCGTACCGGATACAATCACGGAAATCCCGGACGATGCGTTTTATTACTGTGACAATCTGACAAATGTTACGCTTCCAGAGACTTTAATCAGTATCGGAAAAGATGCGTTTTGTCGCTGTGAAAATCTGACAAATATCACGCTCCCGGAGAATTTAATCAGCATTGGAGAACATGCCTTTGAAAATTCCGGAATTACGGAGATTACCATTCCGGCAAGTGTGAAGACTATCAAAAACGGCGCATTTGGTTATTGCAAAAATCTAGAATCTATTCGTTTTGCAGAAGGAACAGAAGTGATTTCTTCGGATCTGGTAGAGACCGAATTACTTGCCTGCGGTGATATTTGCTGGAGTGAAATTTTCTATGAATATTGGGGGGCATTCCTGCATTCTTATGCACTCAAAAAAATCTATCTTCCAAGTACACTCCGGACGATTGAAGAAAATGCGTTCGGGAGCTGTGAGAATTATCTGAATCAGTTTGATATTTTCTATTATGGCACAAGAGATGACTGGCAGAATGTGATGATTTCTGAACAGGATAACGCACAGTTGGAATCTGGCGGCAATGAAAGTATTCTCAAAGCAAATATGCACTACATGCCGGCATCTGATAAAATCATTGCCGGAGATGTGGATCTGGATGAAAAGACCACAATCCTGGATGTGGTTATTCTCCAGAAATATTTGCTGAATCAATACCGGCTGACAGAACAGGAATTTGCAAGAGCAGACGTCAATCAGGATTCTGTCGTGAATATCTATGATCTGTGCATTCTGAAGAAAAATTTGGTTTCCTGATTATTAAAATTTCTAAATAAAATTTAAAATACTTTGAATCAGACTGTTCCGGCAGTCTGATTTTTTTTTGAATTTTTTGAAAATCTATCATAGTCCGGACAAGTCCGGCATAGATATTACTAATGAAATTGAAATGAAATTTTTCATAAAATTTTTAGTAAAATTTATCAGGAAAGCAGGAAAATTCTATGAAATCATCCGAAAATCTGCAAGCCGTCCTGGAATATCTCCCACGGAGTGTCCGGGATTCCCTTAGGACAATCCCCGAAGAAGAATTTTCCCGGATTCAGGAAATCCGGCTCAGATGTCACCGTCCTGCCGGTATTGTGATCCGGAATCAGGAAAATTCCGTCAATCCCGGACATGTGATCTCCGTCGATGAAATCATGAAATCCTTTCAGGCTGTCTGTTCGTATTCTGTGTACAGTCATGAACAGGAACTATCTGAGGGTTATATCACAATCCGGGGCGGATGCCGGGTCGGGATCTGTGGGACGGCTGTCCGGGATGGACAAAATTCCCGTTGTGTGAAATCCCTGAAATACATCAGTAGTTTGAATTTCCGGATTGCCGGAGAATTCCCCGGAATTGCCGAACAGCTCTGGAAACAGGTTTCCGGGAGTATCTTAATTACTGGAGCTGTTGCAAGCGGTAAGACAACATATTTAAGGGATTTGTGCAGAATTGTTGGGAATCAGCACAGGACGGCTTTGATTGACGAACGGGGTGAGCTTGCCGCCGTCCGGATGGGAATCCCTCAGCATGATATTGGACGGATGACGGATGTCCTGGATGGCTATCCAAGAGAAGCCGGAATCCTCACAGCGTTGAGAGTCCTCAGTCCGGAATATATCATCTGTGATGAGATCAGTACGCCGGAAGATGTACAAGCCATCCTGCAAGCCGCCGGATGCGGTATTCGGTTCATTGCATCCTGTCACGCAGGAAATCCGGCGGGGATGGCGTCCCGACAATTTATCAAGCCATTACTGGAACAGAATGTATTCCAATATCTGGTATTTCTAGAACGCAATCAGATCCGGACTGTCCGGAAATTAGTCGTATCATGATAAAAATTCTGGGAATTATTTGTATTCTGGCAGCCTGCGCCGGAACAGGGGGTTATCTGGCAATGCGTTTGACTGGTCAGATCCGGATCTATCAGAAATTACTTGCATTTCTTCAGGATTGTGCCGTGTATATCCGTTATCAGGGACTTCCTTTGCAGGAATTATTTGGGCTGCTTGCCGGACAGCCGGATTATGAAAATCTGGATTTTTTGGAAAATTTAAAAAATTTAGAGTCCTGTGCCGAACTTTCCGGAATCCCGATAGAATCCCGATGGGAAAGCGCACTGGAACACAGTCGGATTCCGACAGAGGCAAGGCAGATTCTCCGAAATCTGGGGCATGAACTGGGAAAGACCGACACACAGGGACAGTTAGCCGTTCTGGAATTGTATCAGACGCAGATGAAGACAGCCTATGAACAATTTCGGGGAGATTATCAGAAAAAGAGTAAGTTATACCAGTCTCTGGGATGGCTCGGCGGTGCGATGCTTGCAATTTTATTAATTTAAAAATAAATCATTTATTAAAATATCAATTAAAGTTTTAATAAAAAAGCAGGGAGCTGATGAATTGGACATTGACTTGATTTTTAAAATTGCAGGAACGGGGATTATCGTTTCTGTCCTGAGCATGGTACTGAAAAAGACAGACCGGGAGGAACAGGCAATGATGACGACACTTGCCGGGCTGATCGTCGTCCTGATGCTGATTATTGAACAGATCAGCACACTGTTTGACACCGTCAAGGCAGTGTTCGGATTATAATTTTATAAATTATCATATTTAATAATTAAATAATTAAAATATCATCACAAATGGGAAGACAGAGCTATGCTATTATCCATCCAGACAGCAGTTATTTTCTGTATCATCGGCTGTATTCTGATCCTGATCCTGAAACAGTATCACAAGGCACAGGGAGTTTTGCTGAGTATTGCCATGTGCAGTATGGTACTACTGGCAATCCTGCCGGAAGTCCGGCAGATTTTTGAAACGGCGGAAAATATTTATTCGCAAAGCAGTCTGCATCTGTCTTATTTTACAGTTCTTTGCAAAGCAGTGGGAATTTCATACCTGACACAGCTTGGAATTGATATTTGCAAGGACTGCGGTGAGCAGGCGCTCAGCACAGTTGTGGAATTATGCGGCAGAGTATTCCTGATATTACTGGCACTGCCCTTGTTCGTGACACTTGCACAGACAGTACTGGAGTTGATGAATACATGAATAATACTATAAATTATGGTTATGATGAAACACTCTCAGAATTATTGCAGGTTAGTGGTACGCAGGAATTACTGGAAAGTTTCGGGCTTGATCAGAATATGTCCTCTTTGACGGATCTCACAGATCCTGCAAACCTGACGGCATTACAATTTCAGGATTTTATGAGTGAAATCCTCGACAGTATGAAAAATCAGGTTTATGCACCATTGCAGATGCTTGGATTATGTATCGGGATTATTTTATTATCAGCGCTTTCCGGATGTCTATATTCCCAGAAAAAAAGCATTTCCCGGATTTATGATATAATTTCCGTTCTGTGTGCGGCAAGTGCAGTGATTGCACCAATGACGGAGATATTTCTGCGTTCAGCACAGATTCTGGAAAAAACAGCAGATTTCATGCTGGTATTTTCGTCAATCTTCGGGGCAATTCTTGGCATTAACGGGAATCTGACGGCATCTGCCGGCTATCAAGGCGCAATTGTGATGTTATGCAGCATTGCCCTGGAAATTTCTGTAAAACTACTGTTCCCATTCTTGACAATGAGTCTTGCCATGGGTTTGGTAGACGCTGTCAATCCGGAGATTGCTTTGTCCGGGATGATTCAGCTGCTTCGGAAAGTCACGGTCTGGATTCTGGGATTTCTGATGGCGCTGTTTCTGGGATTTCTGTCTGTCCAAAGCATTGTGGCATCTTCAGCGGACAAGCTTGGCACAAAAGCGATTAAATACACAATTTCCGGATTTGTTCCGTTTGTCGGCGGTGCAATTTCAGATGCGTATTCCGCCGTGCTCGGCAGTATGGATTTGTTGAAATCCGCAACGGGCATGATCGGCATTCTTGCTGTTCTGGCATTGCTTCTTCCAGTTTTGACGGAATTATTTCTTTACAAAACAGTTGCTGCCGGAGCAGCGGCAATTGCGGAATTATTCTCTGCATCCGGACTGGCAGGACTGTTCCGGAATCTGGAATCTGTGTTATCCGTCGGCTTTTCCATCTCGGTCAGTTTTTCCGTGATGTTTATTGTCAGCACTGGAATCATGACAGCATTAGGGAATGGAGGCTAAAAATTTTATCATGTTAATATCTCTGAATTTTCTGGGATCTTTTGAATCTCTGGAATCTTTGAAAACTGCCGTGATTTCTGTCTGTATGCTAAGCATTGCTGTTGCGGTCTGTACATTGATCTTGCCGGATACGGCGCTTACAAAGCAGGTCAGATTCCTGATTTCCCTGTTATTGATTATCAGCCTTGCTGTGCCGTTAGCGGATCTGGATTTTCCGGTTTCCATGCAGGAAATTCAGCAGGAACGTTCTCAGGAAACGGCGCAGGCAGTTACGGAATCCTGTCTGGAGAATGCTTTGATTGTATTACTGGAACAGGAGCAGATTGTTTGTGAAGAACTGCATGTTACTGTGCATATTGATGAAACGAATCGCATATCTATTAGAGAAGTCAATGTGCTTTGCAATGACTTCCAGAAAGCCTGCCGTGTCCTGGAACAGGCACTCGGAGAGGAGGCGGAAATTCATGTTACGCAAATTCTGGAATAAATTCTGGAATCAATACAAAACCAGTTTCAAGAAAGATATGTTAGTGCATATTCTTGTGATACTGGGATTATTCGGAATGTTCTGCATACTCTGTTCTTCCTGTTTTGAGGAAGAGAGTGCAGGAAGTTCACAGGATTCCGGGAATTTATCTGAAAGTTCCGGAAATAACAAAAATTTAAAAATTTCTGAATATTCTGAAAATTCCGAGGAAATAGAAAATATTTCGCAGGAATCCTATCGTTTGCAGTTGCAGCAGCAGCTTGCTGACATGCTTAGCAGTATGTCCGGCGTCGGCAAAGCAGAAGTATTAGTCACTATTCAGGGAAGTGAGGCGTATCATTATGCGCAGGAGGAAAACAGCCGTTATGTCACCGTCGGCGGTTCGCAGAAAGAAGCGCTTGTGGAATCGATCTCCCATCCTGAAATCACGGGCGTTGTCGTTGCCTGCGAGGGCGGTTCAAGAAGTAC
>CAMWWG010000048.1 GCA_947177935.1 uncultured Ruminococcus sp.
CACCAGTAGAATCTTCCGAGGAAACAACGACAACAACAGAAGCACCGGTAGAATCTTCTGAGGAAACAACGACGACGACAGAAGCACCTGTAGAATCTTCCGAGGAAACAACAACGACAACAGAAGAGCCACCTGTTGAATCGTCTGAGACAACAACCACTGAAAGCAGCGACATTGAGTTGCCTGCACATGAATACGACGTAACCTGGACAATCGGTAAGGAAGATGGTTATCCTGGCAAGACAGTTGAGGTTCCGATTACCGTATCTGCTGACGCAGTAGAAGCATTGACATACAACCTGTATGATTTTAAGATTAAAGTTCAGGAAGGGCCTGTATTTAATACAGCAGGTATCAGAAATGGTTCGGCTTATTCTGAAATGAGCATTGAGGCAAATGGTTTCGAAGTAGCTGCTACGAATCTTAACGGCGATTCCGTAGGTTATAATAATGCAGTCGTTGTTTATCTTTCCTTTGATCTGCCAGAGGATATCGCACCGGGTAAATACACGGTTGAATTCGACGGCGATGTAGAGGCACACAACAGAAATCTTGACGTATTTAATATTACGGAAGAAAACGGCTATATTATGGTTATTCCGAATGGTGTAACAAAAGATGCGGTCGAGTATCAGTATGACCTGGAATCTCTGTCCAAGTTCTACTTCTCACATGACCACAGAACGTTCATCGGTGATGGACTGTTGAAGGAAGACCTGATTTCAATCGGTACGCTGATGGCTCGTCCGGTTTATAGTGATCCCACTTTGACTGAACAAGCTGAATGGACAGTAGCTGACCTGGATAAGACGACCTTCAATTTGAAGAATCCAGAACTGGAAAGTCCGAAGGTGATCTTTGATACAAAGGTAGAGCCGACTCTAGATGGTTCCGATGGCATTGCATTCTTCAAGGAAAAGATTGAGTTCACACTGTCCACGACATTCACAACATACGACACCGAAACCGGCGAACTTGTGGAGAAAGAACAGGAAAATGTTGACACACTCTATGATGGCAGTCCGATGGTGACGGGCGATGTTTATATCGGCGTTAAGGGCGATACTGACCTCAATGGCACAATCAACGCATACGATGCGGCGAAAGATCTGGTTTTTGCTGCTGATTTTGGTGCAGGTCTTGACCCGAAGATCTTGACAGTCACCAGTGACATGATCACTGCTATTCAGGCAGAGGGCGAAGAATCTGCAACAGCACTTGAGAATTTTGTATATTTCCTGAGTGATGTCACAGATGAGTCTGAAGACCATGGTGAGACAAGTAACGTTCTGGACAGCACAGGCGGCGAGGCAATCAATGCGGATGATGCTGCAAAGGTTCTCGTTTATGCAGCTGAATTCGGCGCAGGTCTTGACCCTGACTGGTATGTACTGCTTAACAAACCGTTGCCGAAATACACCGAGGCAATTGGTCCGAGACCAGCTGACACAACAGAATAAGCAGATTGACAACAAACAGACTGTTCTGTTTGATCCTGAAAAAAGCCTCTCCTTTGGGAGGGGCTTTTTGTTATCTTAAAATTTTAGTTATTTAAAATAAATTAAAAAACGCTGCAATTTGAATCAGGTTGCAGCGTTTTTATTTTTAGATTTAATTTTCTTCTTTCGGCATAACTGCCTGCATTACATCATGATACAATGCCGACGGGTTTGTCAGAATTTTTTCGCCGAGCAGTTTTGCTTGGTATTCATCCGGCGTGAACAGCGTCAATTCCAGTAATGTCAGTTGGTGATCCAGCATTTTTACATGCAGATGACATCCCTGAGAAATCGGTTCATATGAAACTTTGACCTGTTCTTCGTTCTTATGACGTTTGAGAGCTACGCTTGCCGTTTTGATAATCCGTTCCCGGTAGGATTTTCCGGCAAGATGCTGTAAACGCTGTGCGGATTCCAGACCTTTCTCCGTAATAGAGTAGCACTTCTCGCCGTTTTTTTGCAAGACCACCGTCACTACTTCTGTTTCTTCCATGATCTGAAGTGCTTCCTGGAATGTAAAATAATTAATAATCCCGCTTGAAACAGCAATATCATAAAGCAGTTCACTGTCAATCGGTTCGCCGATCTGTTCCAGTGTATAGCAAAGCAGAATGTTGGCAGTTGTGGTGTCTGCAACTGTGCGGTCGGCAAGTCCGGAGATCTTTTTCAGATTCTCATCACGCAATTTTTTCCCTTCTTTCTGGTTCAGGCTTGAATTTTTGAAAAACAAAAAACAGTTCAGCAGAAATGCGGATAATCCAACATATGTGATAATAAGGCAATATTCACAGCAGATTCCACACAGGGGACAAGTTTCGGAAGGAGACAAGTCCGGTTTCCGGATTCTGTCCGGAGGGATTCCGTCTGCATACTGGACAGATTGACTGTTTTCTGTGGTTTTGTAATGTTGGCGGAGGGTCTGAACGCCACACGCAGGATGATCGGCATTCCGGAAGAAATCCCTCCCAGAATTCCCCCATGCGTGTTGGAAGATGTTTTAATATGCGCATGATCGTCTATGTAGAAAGTATCATTGCATTGACTGCCAGTCATTTCTGTGACCTGGAAACCTGCGCCAAATTCCAGACCACGGACGTCCGGAAGTGCAAATAATAATTGTGCAATGGTGTTTTCCAGACCGTTGAAGACAGGAGAACCGATGCCGGCAGGGACATTCACGGAGGCGCACTCAATCGCACCGCCAAGCGTTTCGCCGCCCTCTGCCGCCGCCTGAAGGTCTTTCTGCATTTTTTTACCGGCAGCATTTTCAATGACGGGGAATTTTTTGTGCCGGACGGATAAAATATCATCTTTGGTGACATCCGTATGGGAGAAATTTTGATCTTTAATGCCATGAATTTCCTGAATGTGTGCTCCGGTGTAGATACCACGGCGTTCGAGGATCTGACCGCAGACAGCGCCTGCAAAGCACAATGGCGCAGTCATTGCCGTTTCCAGATGACCGCCGTCCCGGATGTCGTTGAATCCACGATAACGGAGCGTTCCGGTATAATCCGCCTGTCCGGGTCGGGGCAGACGGTTGATCTGCGAAATATCATTGATGGATTGTTCTGTATTCTGGATGAAAGCGCACAAGGGAGACCCGGTCGTACGTCCATTGAGAATGCCGGACATGATCTGATGAAACTCCTGGAACTGATGATTTTTATTAAAATTATCTGAAAACTCCTGGTAGCGTGACAAAAACTGCCGGAGCTGCTCCGTGTCAATATATTCCCCTGCCGGGAGATTATCAATCGTAATGCCGATTGCAGGTCCTTTTGCTTCGCCGAAAATGGAAACGGCAAGCCGGTTATTCCAGATCGATGCCATGTGTCTGCCCTCCTAATTTCTGATAATCCTGGAAAAATGCAGGATAGGATTTTGCGACGCATTCAGCGCCGAGAATTCTGACCGGTTCTGTTGCCCTGGTGGCAGCAATTGCCGCACACATGGCGATTCTGTGATCCCCGGCACTGTCAACCGTTCCGCCGTGGAGGGAATCCACAGGCTGAATTTCCAGACCATCCGGAAGGATTTTGACATTGCCGCCGAGTGTGTTCAGCATAGATGTTGTTGTTTCGAGACGGTCGCTTTCCTTGATCCGGAGACGTTCTGCGCCGGTAATCCGGGTTGGCTTTTCGGAGAATGTGGCAAGGATGGCGAGAATCGGCACAAGATCCGGAATATCCCTTGCGTTGATTTCAAAAACAGCATCAGGTGTCTGCTGATGGTAGCAGATTCTTTCGATGATTTCTACGATTTTCCGGTCTCCCTGGGTAGATGTTTCGGGGATGTTCTGCAACACGACCTGATTGCCTACAGCGTTGGCAACGTAGAAGAACGCCGCCTGGGAGAAGTCGCCTTCAATAGAGAGATTTTGCGCATGGTAATGCTGTGTGCCAAGTATATGATAATTTCCATGTTTTTCCCTGACACAGACGCCAAACTGTTGCATACACTGGACTGTCATGTCTGCATAAGGTTTAGACTGGAGCGGAGATGTGAGGATAATTTCAGATTTTTCACGGAGCAGGGGGAGTGCCAGGAGCAGACCTGTGATGAATTGGGAAGAAATATCGCCTTCCAGTTCAAATCTGCCAGGCTGTAAAGCGCCCTGAATCGTAAACGGAATTTTTTCATTCTGGAATTTGATATTTTTCTTTGTGAGTTCCCGGATATAAGGCGTAATCGGGCGTTCCGGAAGTCTGCCCTGTCCGGTGAATGTTGTCTCCACACCGAGCGCAGCAGCAACGGGGATCAGAAACCGGAGCGTTGATCCGCTTTCACAGCAATCCGCAACTGCTGTTTCAGGGATTTCCTGGATGCCAGTAACAATCATTTTGCGTTCTGCTTCCCGGAATTCAAACGAAGCGCCGAGTGCCTGCATGACGGAAACAGTTGCCGCAATATCTTTGGAAATATCAATTTCCGAGATTTCAGAAACGCCCTTGCTCAGCGCTGCACAGATCAGCATTCTGTGTGCCATGCTTTTGGAGGATGGAATTTTGACAGTACCGACCAGCTTATGAGGCTGAATTTCTATGTTCATAGCAATGATACATTCCTTTCAGAAAGTTTTGAAATTTTTAGAAAAATTTTTTTAGAAATTAATTTGAAAATTTTTCCGGAATTCCGGCAGTGTGTCCCGGCGGATCTTAGCTGTCCCGATGGGAGAGCAGACAATATATCTTAAATCTTGTCCGGCACGTTTCTTGTCATTGCCGCAAAGAGGAATTAATTCTTGAACGGACACGGAAAGATCCGTATCTGTCGGGAGCTGATAACGACGCACACAGGCGCTCAGCCGGGTATATTCTTCCGGATTGCCGCAGTATTTCGTGATCAGGCACATCCCGGCGGCAACTGCACAGCCGTGTGTGTACGTCCCATAATGATAATACGCTTCAATGGCGTGTCCGAGCGTGTGCCCGAAATTCAGGATCATCCGCAGACCGTTGTCCAGTTCGTCTTCTGCTACAACATCACGTTTGATCTGAATACATGCCGGGATGATTTCTTCAAAATGATCGGTAATGCTGTCCAGGTCATAATGTTCCAGTTTCCGGAATAAATCCGGATCTGCAATCATGCCGTATTTGATGACTTCACCCATGCCGTCAATCAGAAATTCCCGTGGGAGAGTCTTCAGGACATTGAAATCACACAGGACGGCACAGGGCTGTTTGAATGCGCCGACCAGATTTTTGCCCTCCGGCAGGTCAATCGCCGTCTTTCCGCCAACGGAAGAATCCACCTGCGCAAGCAGGGAGGTCGGAATCTGAATATACGAAATGCCTCTCAGGAATGTTGCTGCTGCAAATCCCGTAATATCTCCGACAACGCCGCCGCCCAGAGCAATCAAGCAGTCGCTTCTTGTGATTTCCTGCTGACACAGGAAAGAATAGATCTTTAATAAATTTTCTGCACTTTTAGAGGATTCTCCATGAGGGAATACAAATTTTTCTGCCTGAAATCCGGCATCCTGTAAAGAACGGATCACTGTTTCAGAATAGAATTGATCCACATTGTCGTCTGTGATAATCACAAAATGTTGCGCAGAAGTCAGTTCCAGATCCCGGATCAGAGAACCACATTCGGCAAGCAGACCACGTTTGAGGATAATATCATAGGAATTGTGGACGGGTACATGAATTTTATCAAGCATAACAAAACAACCTCCTGTATTTTGGACTTATATTTCAGAATTTGTCTGAATTTATCAGAAAGGGACGAATTGCCGGATTTTTTCAGAATTTTTCTGAAATCATCGGACAAAAAAATTTCTTATATATATATCATACTGAATTTTTTGCCATTTGTCAAGACTATTCCTGTGATTATTTTCTGAAATTCTGGATTTTGTCGATTTATCAGGCAAAATGCTGTTTTAAAATTTAATTTAAAAATTTTGCAAACTGCTTTTTTGTTTCTTCGTAATTCATGCCGTTCAGACGGCATTTCCGGGGCTTCTCTGAACGGAAATATATCATCACATGGCATTTTCCGGAGAATCTCTGCCAGAAATACTGCCGGATCTGGATTTTGACAATGCAGTCCGTTTCCGCCAGAATCGTGTGAAATGTAAATCCTTTGCAGTATCGCAGACAGACATGATTCCCATAAATCGAAATGCCGCTTGTCAGCAGTGCACTGACCTGAATCATTAATTTCCAGAACACCGGCAGTGCAATCATGAATTGCAGAGAATTCAGAATTTCTTGCAACATTGGCAAAAGCTGCTGTGTGATTTCCGCTGCCGGGATAATTTTATAAATCAACTGGAAATGCTCCAGAATTTCCTGCATGGTCGGGAAAAAATTCTTTGCCAGTTCTGTGACCGGGAGAATTGTCAGCAGACAGATCCCCCAAAGTCCCGTGTAGCTGAACCAGGAACTGACTGGTGGATGAAGCTGGTTCTTCTGCATGTGACTCCCCGGAAACAGCAAGGGAAGTGTCCGGATTAATTCTTTCTGCGTCAGTAGCGGCAGACAGATCGGAAGACTGCCTTTCTGTGTGCCGTAGCCCGGACAATTCACAGTCAGGGAACAAACCCGGAACATTTTTGTAATAAAATTCTGTCGGATGTCCAGAAAATTAATTTTATGATTCTGCAAATGAAAATAACGCTTTGTGAGAATTCCACTCTGCACAGAGAGCTGCCGTTTATCACTCTCCATGTAAAAATCCCCGTACCGGAACAGATTCTGAATCAATGATAATAGCCATGTTGACAAAATAATAATCCCAACAGTGACGGCAACCGGCTGAATTCCCGTTAAGCGGGATGCCACTTCATCCGAGACAATTTTGAGACGTTCCGTCAATTCAAATTCGTTAATCAGATCTCTTGCAATCCTGCCGCCCTGAAACCAGAACATGGCAAGATAGAGCGAACCGGAAAAGCTGCTTGAAAAAACCACGGAAAATAATAAAATCTGCCATATCTGTACTTTCTGCCGGTAATTATGCCGCTTGCCATGACGGATTTTCGGCATGGCATTCCAGAATAACGCTTCATCCTCGTACCGGATAAGTAATTCCAGATC
>CAMWWG010000049.1 GCA_947177935.1 uncultured Ruminococcus sp.
ATGCTGTTTTTGTCAGAATATGCCGATTTCTTCCGGGAATTTCGGCGCTGAAATCTCCCCGGAACGCCTTGCGGAAATTTTCCTGGAACTTCAGGCACAGGGCGCACATAATATTAATTTAGTGACCGCCGGACATTATCTGTTACAGATCATTCCCGTACTGGAAAGAATCAAGCCGCAGCTCCGGATTCCGGTAGTCTATAATACAAGCAGTTATGAATCCGTGGAAAATTTAAAAAAACTCGAAGGCTTGATTGATATTTATCTGCCGGACTTCAAATTCTTTGATCCGGAAACAGCACAAAAATACGCCAATGCGCCGGATTATCCGGAAATCGCCAAAAAGGCAGTCCGGGAAATGCTCCGGCAGACGGGCAAGCCCGTCTTTGAAAGTCATTTATTAAAAAAAGGCTGTATCATCCGCCATCTGGTAATGCCCGGACACCGGCATGAATCTATTGCATTATTAAATTATCTTGCTGGAAATTCTAGTTTTCATAAAAATCAGTTTTTGCTGAGTCTAATGGCACAGTACACGCCCATGCAAAATTCTGTATATCCGGAACTGAACCGGAAAATTACCAAAATGGAATACAACAGCGTGTTGCAGACAGCACAGGATCTGGGATTTTCCGGCTATTCACAGGACAAATCCGCCAGTCATCAGCGCTACACGCCGGACTTTAATCTGGAGGGCATTTTTTCATAATTTATTATTTATAATAATTATTTCCCATGAATTGCAATCACAAAACCATCCATGTTATTGCCGGATACTTCGTAGTAGTCTCTGTTGTCCGGCACACGGAACGTTGTAACTTCACTGCCCATATCCGCCGGGACATAATACATATAATAAACTTTTGTGCCGCCTGCAATGACAAGCTTGTTTTCAAGCGTGTAATTTTTAATTTCCTGGAGAAATTCTTCCAGGCACAAGTTATGTTCCCGCATGTAGAGTGCCGCTGGAACACCCACATATCGGAATGTCGCTGTTCGTCGTTCCGTGATGGTCTTATCAAAAAATTCCGATTTCTCCTCCGGATAACGCAGAATAAATCCATATTCTGCGGCGTGTTCCGAAAGCCAGGTATATTCCCCCTCCGGCTTGTATGCATAGGAACTGCCTGTTTCAGGGAAAATCCCGACAGTGATCGTCCTGCCGGTCTGAAAATCCGAATCTGTTGCATCCGGCTTATAACCGCCGATCATACGCAGGTCATGATGATTGGTACTCGTACTGAATGCTGTAAACCAGGCATCCATTGCCTGCGCTGCAGTTCTATCCAGACCGACTTCCCAGTCAGATGCTGTATAGGGTTTCAGGCTTGTATTTTTTGCGTCGAGAATACTCTTGATTGTGACAAAATTCAGATCCGGAGAAGTGCCGTCCGCAATTGCCTGATGATCGAATTCACAGGGATGTGCTTCATTCACAAGGAGCAGATTGCCGGAATGAATTTTAGCTGTTTCCAGGGAAACGTTCATATAAGTCTGTTTCTGAGCAGAATTCTCAGAAATATCAGAATAACCCGAATAACTGGAAGAATTCAAGTTCCCCTGTTCGGGCATGTCAGATTCTTCCGGATTCTGTTTCTTTCTGAAACAACTGGAAATACCTGTAATCAGCGCAATCAAGAGCAGAATCGGGATGACAAATGCAACCAGAATCCGGTCGTAGCGGATCTGATGATTCCGGAATTTCGGGAATTTTTTCGGAATTTTTTGATTTAAATTAGATTTATGGGATTTCAATTCTGAATCATCCTTTCAGGAAATTAAAAAGCATGTTCTTATTATAACACAAAAATTACAAAGTGTAAACAGTTCCGGAACATTTTTTTACAAAATTTTAATTATATCATTATAATACAGAAAGACGTGATGTAGCTTTGCAAAAATTTTTTCAACGATTTCAATCATTCAGCCTGCGGCATAAATCCTCCGGAAAATTCTACTATTTCCGGGGAAAATTCCTGCATTTGCTGATGCACTCCCTGTTGCATTTTCGATTATTGATGCGCTGGATTATGTTGTCTTCCATCCTGGGAATTCTGTTAGGCTTGGTCGGTGCGGAATTTGTCAAAATGATTAATTGGAGCACACAATTCCGGAATTCGCATATCTGGTGTTACGGATTATTACCAGTCGGCGGCATCCTGATTGTCTGGCTCTATCGTGTGACGAAAGACAAACACGACAAAGGAACGAACATGGTATTAGCGTCCCTGCGATCCGAGGCACAGCTCCCGGTGCAGATGTCGCCTTTAATTTTTATTTCCACAATTATTACGCATTTCTGCGGCGGCAGTGCCGGACGGGAGGGTGCAGCCTTACAGCTTGGCGGCGGATTAGGGAATATTTTTGCAAATTTCCTGAAAATGCGAGAAAAAGACAAACATATCCTGATCATGAGCGGTATGAGTGCAGCATTTGCGGCGATTTTCCGGACACCGGTAGCCGCTCCTATTTTCGCTATGGAAGTCGGCTGTGTCGGCACAATGCAGTATGCTGCACTCGTCCCCTGTGTGATTTCCTCACTGACAGCATCCTATATTGCCGGAAAATTAGGTCTGCCACTAGAAAAATATACCGTAGATCCAGCACCGGAAATCACACCAATTCCGGCATTGCTGATGATCCTGTTAGGGATTTTCTGTGCCGGATTGAGCATTATTTTCTGTGTGATTTTACACAGGACAGAACATCTTATGAAATCCCTGATTCAAAATAAATATCTTCGGATTTTAACCGCAAGTGTTGCTTTGATTTTGCTAGGTCTGCTGTTCCGGACAACGGATTTCTACGGCACAGGCAGTCACATCATTGAAAAAGCCGTAGAGGGTGAAACGATCTGGTATGCGTTTCTGTTAAAAATGCTGTTCACAGCAATTACATTAAGTGGAGGATTCAAAGGCGGTGAGATCGTCCCGTCATTCTTTGTCGGCGCAACGTTTGGATGTTTGTTCGGTCAGATCGTGGGATTGTCGCCGTCCCTGTGTGCCGCAGTCGGCATGATTGCATTATTCTGTGGCGTGACGAACTGTCCGCTTGCGTCGCTGTTTATCTCAGCGGAATTATTCGGATTGACTTATGTCCCCTACTGTCTGTTAGTGATTGCTGTGAGTTATTTATTATCCGGCTATTATGGATTGTACAAAGAACAGGAATTTTATTATTCCAAATTCACAGATGAACACATACATCATAAAACAAGAGAATAGTTAAAAATTGCTTGCCTTATTGCTTATTTTGTGATATAATAAGATCAGATATTTATATAGGAGGGTTAATCATGCGGAAATTAAAGGATTTGCTTGCCAGTATCACAGTATTATCCTGTTGCTGTGCAAGCTGTCTGCCCATGGCAAAGCAGATTTCTCATGCTGTGATTGCAAATGCAGAAGATGAAGAAATTGTTACTTCTGGGACATGCGGAGAAAATTTAACCTGGAATTTTGAAGAATCTACAGAAACGCTGACAATTAGCGGAACTGGTGCAATGACAAATTATACAGGTACATTTCCTTGGAAGGATTTGCGTCTCAATATTAAAAAAGTTATTTTAGAAAATGGTGTAACAACGATTGGAAAATATGCTTTTTCCTTTTGTTATGCTTTAGAATCTGTCATAATTCCAGATAGTGTGACAACAATCGAAGAGTGTACTTTTTATGACTGTTCTTCTTTAGAATCTATTGTCATTTCAGATAGTGTAACAACAATTGAATTTGATGCTTTTGAGAATACACCATGGCTAGAAAATAAAAAAAATAAGAATCCATTTGTAATAGTTAATGGGATTTTAATTGATGGTAAAGCATGTGAAGATGACATTGTCATTCCAAATAGTGTGACATCAATTGCAAAATATGCCTTTATGTTTTGCGATTCTTTAACATCTGTCACAATTCCAAATAGTGTGACAACAATTGGAAATGGTGCTTTTTATGGATGTGATGCTTTAGAATCTGTTACAATCCCAGATAGTGTTACATCAATTGGAGATAAGGTTTTTAAGTCTTGTAAATCTTTAATATCTATTTATGTAGATGAAAATAATTTGCATTATTCTAGTCAAGATAATATTTTATTTGATAAAAATAAATCAGAATTAATAGCATTTCCTATTAAAAATAATATTATAGAATATATCATCCCAGATAGTGTGACATCAATTACAGAGTATGCTTTCTACATGTGTGATGCTTTAGAATCTGTTACAATTCCAGATAGTGTGACAAAAATTGGAGAGTATGCTTTTTATGATTGTACCTCTTTGACATCTATTACAATTGAAAATCCAGAATGTAAAATTTATGATTTTGAATATACAATTTCTGCTATAGCAACAATTTACGGTTATGATAATTCCACAGCAAAAGCCTATGCTGAAGAATATAACAGAAATTTTTTATCTCTTGGAACAGCTTCTGCTTCTACCACGGAAATCAATTTTCAAAATTTCTTGTTTTTTATGTTATCAATTATGCGATTTTTGACATAGTAAACCACATTAGAAATCTAAATTTCATATTAAAAATTACTCAAAAGTAGTCATTTTTAGTGCAATTATATTTTTTAACCAACAAAATTGATCTCCGTGAGCTTCTGCCCCAACAGATACTAGCACAACATGAAACGGCATTAATCCGGATATCAACGGCAACAGAAAAATAGATGCCTCTGATGCCGCTGTCGTGTTGGTGTTCGCTGCGGATTATGGTGCAGGAAAAGTCAGCAGTTTTGCGGAATTTATGAAAAACCGCCAGAAGTAAGCGGATAAAAAATCATTACCCTGCCGGGTGCAGGGTAATTTTTTTATCCTATCATTATGAATTTTTTGTGAATTTTTAAAAAAGCTATTGACAAATCTGTTATAACTGTGTATACTGTATATGTACAGAAAAATAAATTTGAATCCAGATAAGAAGAAAGGAGCATTGCATTCCAGTGAATATCTTCATAGATAATAAAAGCGATATGCCGATCTATGAACAGATCTGCACCCGCATCAAAGCGGAAATCATCAGCGGATCTCTCAAAGAAGATGACCCCCTGCCATCTATCCGGAATCTGGCAAAAGATCTCCGGATCAGCGTTATTACAACAAAACGGGCTTATGACGAATTGGAGCGTGAGGGCTTTATTTACACGATCGCCGCAAAGGGCTGTTTTGTCGCTCCCCAGAATACAGAATTACTCCGGGAGGAGAATCTCAGGAAAATTGAGGAACATATGCTAGAAATTCTGCGGCTGGCGGCTTGCTGTGATCTCACAGAACAAGATCTGTGCGATATGATTAGAATCATGAAATCAGAATAAGGAGACGAAAATCATCATGCAAACAAAAAACACATTAGAAATCAGAAATCTGACAAAGTCTTATAAAGACTTCAGCTTACAGGATCTGAATTTGACATTGCCCAGCGGCTGCATCATGGGACTGATCGGCGAGAATGGTGCAGGCAAAAGTACTGTGATTAAATTAATCCTGGATATGATCCGCAGAGATGCCGGGGAAATTCTGATCCTGGGACAGGATAACCGGGAACATCCGGAAATTCTCCGGGAAGATCTGGGTATCGTCCTGGATGATACGGGATTCTCTGGTTGTCTGACACCAAAACAGATCAATCACATCATGAAAAACAGTTTTCAGAACTGGGATGAAAATTACTTCCGGGGATTCCTGAAAAAATTATCCGTTCCGGAGGACAAGCAATTCAAAGAATTTTCTAAGGGCATGAAGATGAAATTATTTATTGCAGTTGCCATGTCCCTTCATCCGAAATTTTTGATCCTTGATGAAGCAACGAACGGATTAGATCCGTTAGTCCGGGATGAAATCACGGATTTATTTCTGGAATTCACCAGGGATGAAACACATTCCGTGCTGATCTCCTCGCATATTGTCAGCGATCTGGAGAAAATCTGCGATTACATCGCATTCCTGCACAAGGGCAGACTCATGCTTTGTGAAGAAAAAGACATGCTCCGGGAGAAATACGGCATTGTGCATTGCAATCCGGATCAGCTCCGGGATTTCCCTGAAAATGCCGTCAAAGGCAGACGAATCACAAAATATGATGCAGAACTTCTTCTGGAACGGGATCAAGTCCCGAACGGATTTCCGGTCAGTCCCGTCAGCATCGAAGAATTATTTGTATTCATGGCAAAGGAGGAGGCATAACATGAAAGGCCTATTATTAAAAGATCTCTACATGATGAAATCTTATCTGAAAGCATATTTATTTTTAATCCCGGTTTTCTGGATTCTCGGCTCATTTTCAGAAGATTCTTTATTTTTAACGGTCTATTCTTGTCTGCTGACTGCCATGATCCCGATCAGCTTGCAGACGTACGATGAGAAAGAACACTGGAGCTGTTACAGTTGTACACTCCCTTACAGCTCCGGACAGTTAGTTTCTGTGAAATATCTCCTGAATCTGATGACAATGCTGTTAAATTTTACGATGATCCTGCTCGGACAACTCATCCGGACGCTATGCGTTTCTGAATTCAACTTGCAAGAACTGTCTCTTTTGTTGATTCCTGAACTGTTTATCAGTGTCCTCCCAACCGTGTTTATCCTGCCAATTATTTTCAAATTCGGCGCAGAAAAGTCACAGCTTGCTAATATCATCCTGGCAGTACTCATTGGCGTTGTATTTGGAGGGATGACAATAGCAGAAGATAGTATCGGGACTGAAACGGTAATTTCGAAAGTGTTGCAGAATCCGGCAGTCTTCACAGCAATTGCTCTTGCAGGAATTGTAATACTCTACGGCATTTCCTGGCAGATCAGCATGAAAATCTATGCCCGGAAAGAATTTCATTAAAATTTTATTAATTAACGAAAGCGAGAGATTTTATGAAAGGCTTATTATTAAAAGATCTCTACATGATGAAATCTTATCTGAAAGCATATTTATTTTT
>CAMWWG010000050.1 GCA_947177935.1 uncultured Ruminococcus sp.
AATAAATTCTAGCTGTACTAATTAAAATAATACACTTGAATGAATTTTTTTAATTTATTTTTTATCCAGAAAGGAGGATTTCTTATGTTCGACATTGACCTTATGAGTCGTATTCCGATCTATGAACAGCTCTACCGGAAAGTCATTGAATTAATCCTGAAAAGCGTTCTCACAGAACAGGATAAGCTCCCTAGTGTCCGCAGTCTCGCCACACAGCTTGGCGTCAATCCCAATACGGTTGCCAAAGCCTATTCTCTCCTGGAACGGGACGGCATTATCTATTCCCTCGCAGGTCGGGGCAGTTTTATTGCAAAACCGGATAAAATGCTTGCCCAGGAACGTGTGCTCCGGGATTTTGACAGCGCTGTTTCCCATGCTCTTGACATCGGCATTCCACAGAAAACGCTCACGGAACGTATTGACCAGATTGCAGAAGAAAAATCAGACCAGAATTTAAACCAGAAAGGAGATCTCCCATCATGATGCAATTAAAACAGACCGTCAAACAGTTTGAAGATTTTAAAGCCCTCGACGGCGTGGATCTTGAAATCCCCAAAGGCACAGCCTTCGGCTTGTTAGGATCAAACGGCGCAGGGAAATCCACGATCCTGAGACTGTTCAGTGGTATTTACAAGCCGGAAAGCGGCGAAGTCCTGATTGATGATGAACCTGTCTATGATAACGTCCAGGCAAAACAGAAAGTATTCTTCATCAATGACGAAACAATTCAGTTCTCAAATTTTACACTCATGCAGTTAAAAAATTTCTACAAGCAATTTTATCCCAATTTCTCAGAAGAAATCTTCAAACGACTGGAAGATGCCATTCAGCTCCCCTTGCATAAGAAAATCAGCACATTCTCAAAAGGTATGAAACGCCAGGCAATTGTGATTACCGGGATTGCCTGCTGTACGCCGTATTTATTACTGGATGAAGCCTTTGACGGCTTAGATCCCACCATGAGAATTATTGTCAAACGAATGTTAGTTGACGCCATGTGCGAACGGGAACTGACTGTTGTCATCTCTTCCCATAATTTAAAAGAAATCAATGAAATGTGCGACACGGCGGCTTTACTCCATCACGGAAAAATTATCTTCAACCGCCAGCTTGACAGCCTGAAAGGCGCTGTGCATAAAATCCAGGCGGCGTTTCAGGATAAAACCCGGATTTTCTCTGCACAGGATTTCCCCGGTCTCGAAATCCTGCATTTTGAAAAGACCCAAAGCATTTATCATATCATCGCAAAGGGCAGTGAAGAACAGATCCACCAGGCGCTTGCACCCTGTCATCCTGTTCTGGAAGATTTAGTCCCCTTGTCACTTGAAGAAATTTTTATTTATGAATTGGAGGTACTCGGTTATGACAGCCAGGTTTTTGCATAGTTTTCCCGTCCGGAATGCGTTCCGGCTCTTCCGTCAGAATCAGAAATTTGCTATTGTCACCTGCATTCTGCAATTACTGGGCATTCCCTTGATTATGGGCAGCATGATGATGGAAATTTATACGGATAATCTTTCTGACGTTTATATTCCTACGAATTCATGGGCATATGCCTCAATCGGATCTTTCTGTCTTGGCATTTCTGTGATTTTAGGTATCTTCTTCGGCATTAATGCCTATCATGAAGAATGGGACAAATCCAAAGTAGATATGCTCTATTCCCTGCCACTGACTGGAAAACAACGCTTTTTCAGCAATTACCTCGGCGGACTGGGCATGTATCTGATTCCCTATCTTGCCGCTTCCCTGATTGGCTGGATTGTCACGCTCGCTTTTTCTCCGTTAGTTCGCTCCGTTCTTGATATGGAAGATCTCGCTGAATTCAACCGGATTTATAAATATTATTTTCTGTTGACACTCGGCTTATTCCTGTTGATGTGGATGTATTATACAATCTCTGTGCTGATTACAAGCTGCTGCGGAACGCTGTTTGAAAATATCTACACCAATATTTTATTAAATCTGCTGATCCCCGGCACACTTGCTGTACTGCTTGCCGTGGTCTGCTCCAAAGTCGAAATCATCAGCTTTGAATACTCCTGGGATGTGATCGGACATACAAGCCCGATCGGCGGTCTGATTTACTTGATTTTCCTGATTGCGACGAAGGATGAAATGCTTTCCGATTATGTCAGCAGTTATTCCGGCACTTATACTGCAATCGGCGGAGAACTCGGCGACCTCGGACTTGCGCCGGCTTATATCCGTTGGGCTCTGATTATTGTCCTACTCACAATTGCAATTTTAATCCTTGCATGGCGTTTGTATGAACACAGAAAAGCAGAACATGTCAGCAAACCGTTTGTGTATCTTGGCATCTATTATGTGATTCTGACTGCCATTGCTGTCTGCATTCTCTGCATCACAGAAACCGGCACAGGTGCATTGATCCCTGTTCTGATTTTCAGCATGATTGTCTACTTCATCATGGAAGTCATCCGCAAAAGAGGATTCAAAAAATTCTGGATGAGTGCAATCTCTTATGTGATTACCGTCGTTGTGACGCTCGGCGGTCTGCATATCGTCTCCGTAACAAGTGCATTCGGGAGAGCTTATTATATCCCTGCACTCGCAAGCATTGCATCCGTCAAAGTGGAATTTGAAACAACAGGCAGTAATTTCGATATGCCGGAATATGAACTCAATTTCAGCGACAAAGAAACGATCTCCAAAATCCGTGATTTTCATAAAATCTGCAACGAAAATCTGAAACAGGATTACAATCATCAAGTACGCACACACATGGACGACTATTATTCACTTCGTTTAGTTTCTATGAACGCTGAAGATACTACTTATCAATTCCGGACAAGTGACCAAGATGAAAATGATGAGAATAATTATTATTATGACGACGATTATTACAGCTATCGCAGTCGTTATCGGGAATATGTCTCATCCTGTGCAGAATTTCATATTACTTACTACACAGTCACAGGATCCGCCATTTACAGAACTTATGATTTACTGCCGGATGAATATCTGAATCTTCTTGCAATCTGCATGGAAACGGATACTTACACAGAAGCAACCGGAAATCTGCTTGAAAACCGTATGAAAAATATGTATCAAGAATCTTATACCGAAAACGGCATTACAACACGGAAATACCCTGACCAGATTGCATTTTCTGTTAAGTCTCCTGCCATTTCAAATGCAAACTCCTCTTACTACATATCTGTCAAAAATTATCCTCAGGATGCACAGATTTTTACAATCGGGGACGTAGAAAACAACTTGAAAAAAATCCGGACGGCTTACCAGAATGACTTGCAGAACATGACAATAGAACAGTTCAAAACAGATGAAATTATCTGTTTTATGAATGGACTTCCCGTCTATTCCTGCAATGCTGAAACCTGTGCTTTGCTCAAAGAATGGGGTATGAAAGAATTTTCCCTCTCTGCCAATTATGCAGATCTGGGTAATTATGATAATTATACGACAGTGTATCTCCGGATCTATGCTCCGGAAGACTACGTTTCCCCGTCTCTGGAATATGCCACAAACAGCATGGGAAAATTTCTCTTTAAGCCGGATGCTTCTGGTTCTGACATTCCCTGCTATGAAAGCACCTGTATTTATACCAATAATTTCGGCGGTGATCTGCGTTCTTACAATCCGGCTCTGTATGATCTGCTCAAAGTCGCAAGAACGCATTATATCAGCAATGAATCCTGTTATGTTCTTGTGATGAATTCCAATCGCTATGTCATCCCTCCAGAATATTCTGATCTTGTACAGAAAGTGATTGCAAACGGCAGTCTTTCCGGGAATACTCCGTCTTCTTCTCCCGGAAAAATCCTCTACGGCAACACAGACACCCGGATGACAAGTTTCTAATGCTCCCTCTCTTAAGATATAAACTAATCCCCTGTAGCTCACACTACAGGGGATTGCTTTCTTGTCTTGCTTATTTTGCCCGTCTCCGGGAACGGTTCTTCCGGTCGGTATTGCGCTTGATGTCGCTAATCCGTTCTTCACTGTTCTGCTTGAAACGGTTCATCATATCTTCAAACGACATTTCAGAATCCTGCTTCTGCGTCTTGCCGCCATTCCAGACAGCGCCTCTTTCCCGTTTCTGCCGGTTCGGATAATTTTTCTGCGGTCTGCGCTCCTCTTTCGGCATCGCTTTCCGGATCGACATGGCAATTTTGCCCTGTTCATTCACTTGCAGGACGATCACTTTCACTTCCTGCCCCTCTGTCAGAAAATCATGGATGTCATTGACAAATACATTCGCTACCTCGGAAATATGTACCATTCCCGTGACCGGATTTCCCTCCTCCTGTGGTACTTCCACAAAAGCACCATAATTTGTAATTCCCTTGACCTTGCCTTCATAAACTTTTCCCATTTCCAGCATACAGCAAAAAATCCTCCTGCTTTTCAGAATTAAAATTTAAAAAATAATTATTTCCGTGATGTGTCATAATAGCGCCGTTCATCCGGATACGCATACCCTGCGCTCTCCAGTGCCAGTTTCTCCATGTAAGAACCAATGTCATCGGATGCAATCAAGGCGGCTAATTCTTCATTCTCCGCCGCAAGCACATCCACCTGCTCTTCTAATTCCGCCAACGCCTGCCGCTGTTCTACAATGGCATTCTGCGTCCGGATGATCGAAACTGTACAAAAAATCACAAACAGCACCAATGCAATGTGAATCAGCGTCCGGGTGGCTGATCCGGATTTATAGTTTGTTTCGCTCCGCATGTGACTTCCCCGCTTTCTTCTGATTCTGAGCATACTTTTTTCGACTATTTTTATTATACACCTTTTGAGATGGATTTGGCAAGCTGTTTTGTAAATTTTTCTTCTCCAATCCGGATTTTTTGGCGCATTTCACAAAACTTAGCTTTAGTTTGATACAAATACATACGAAATGATCCCAAATCCAGTGCACCGGTTTCAGAATCAGATCACTGCATTTCATCAGGAATGCGCCGATTGTAATATAATACAGCATCAATCCTAATAAACAGCCAATGATGTAATATACCCGGAATTCACCGCCGCCGAATGCACTTGTATAGCAAAGAATCAGAAAACTCAAACAGATCAGATAAAAAATATCTTCACATGCCAGAAATATGACATGATGAGGAAGCAGTTTCCGCAGCAGCCGCAGCAAATCCATCAGTACACCTGCCGGAAGTCCTAACAGGATAGAACTCGCAAATAATCCTAACTCCTCGTCCACCGTCCGGAACGTTTCCAATGTTTTTGTCAGCAGTTCCAATCCCATCACCGGAACAGCCTGCCAAGCATCGAAACTGGCGACTGCTTGTCTTTATCGCCGTACTGGAGCGACCAGATGTCACCTTCCACAGACATGTTGCCGTTTTCAATGCTGATTGCATTAATATGTAAATCCCGTCCGGTGATCGTCAGCTCGCCCATTTTCGTATACAAGACAATTTCACGCTCGTCAAAGCTGTCAATGTCCGTGATGCCGGCAATGCGGAGCGTTTTCCGGTTTTCCATGATGACAGTATGCTGTTCTTCCGGTGCAATAAGACTATTGTTGTCTGCTTCTTTCATTTTGGAAACCTCCTGTCAGGAATTTACTACATTCTATGCGGAATTCTTTGGGAATATGCAAAATCCGGATTGACTTCTGCCAGAATTTATGCTAAAATAAAACTATAACATAAAATTAAGATCACAGGAAAATCACCAGAATGTTCCACGTGGAACATGAAAAACTGAAAAATTTAAAATATTAAATTTTTTAAATACAATATCTGGAACTTAATCAGGAAGGAAGTCACGAATTTGAGCTTTATCATTGAAAACGGCATCCTGCGGCATTACAGACAAAACCGCTTTACGCCGGAAACTAAGATCATCATTCCTGGCGGTGTCATGGAAATTTCTGCATTTGCATTTGACGACTGCCGGGAAATCCTCTCCGTGCAGATGCCGGGAACTGTCAGAAAAATTGGAAATTCTGCATTTGGTTTCTGCGAAAATCTGCAAACTATCAGAATGTCACGGCAAATCACAGAAATAGAGGGCTATGCGTTTCATGCGTGTGAAAATCTCCGGTCGATTATCATTCCTGAAAATCTGTCTGTCATCCGGGAATTTACATTCTGCAAATGTACAAGCCTGCAAGCTGTCCGGATTCCCGAAAAAATTGGATTGATTGATATTTTTGCATTCTGGGGTTGTGAAAATCTGGAAACAGTCGTCATTCCCGGACAGGTCAGAAACATTAAAGAAGCAGCATTTCAGAGATGCCGGCATCTGAAAACTGTCAGAATTCGGAATCATCCGAGACAGATCCAGATTGCCAAGGATGCGTTTGCAGACTGTCATCCGAAATTAAAGATTATTTACGAAGTATAAATCAGACATGAATCATGTTCCATGTGGAACATTTTCCGGCATAATTAACTGTTAAATGCAGTAGTCACCGCCTGGAATATGCGCATGATTATGCTCCAGAATATTCCGGATTGTGATGCTGTCCAGATATTCACAAACCGTTCTATGCAGTCCTTCCCAGATGTACAGCACGGCACATTCCCCTGCACGGGAGCAAGTGTTCTCAGGATATTCCAAACAAGAAACCGGCGCAAGGTTGCCTTCTGTTGCCCGCAGAATCTCCCCGACAGTCAGCACGTCCGCAGATTTCGCCAGTGTATAGCCACCACGGTTGCCCCGACTTGTCCGGAGCAGACCGCTTTTGCTAAGCAGCGGCACAATCTGTTCCAGGTATTTTTTAGAAATTTCCTGCCGTTCGGCGATCTCCTTCAGTGAAATATAACCATCATCCTGATGTTCAGCCAGATCCAATGCCATTCTTAACGCATATCTGCCTTTGGTTGAAATTTTCATAGATAAACTCCTTTTTCATTAATTTTAATAGTTTTCATCATGATGTTATTTAC
>CAMWWG010000051.1 GCA_947177935.1 uncultured Ruminococcus sp.
GGATGGGGTTGTTATTTTATCATGAAATGTATTAAAAAATGGAAAATCCACAGACCAGATCCGCAACATGTAGCAGCGCTCAAAGTTGCAGGTGATCTTTCCGAAATCTGTTGCCGGGTGCTTGTCTCACAAGGTTATATTCATGTACAGCAGATGGCGGATGTCCTGGGCTGTCAGCAGTTAAGTGACCCGTTTCTGATCTGTGACATGCAGAAAGCCGCTGATTTGCTGAATCAGGCAATTGAAGACCAGAAAAAAATCTGTATTTACGGCGATTATGATTGTGATGGCGTGATGTCTACTGTGATTCTGTATTCGTTCCTAGCAGAGATGGGCGCAGATGTCAGTTGGAGAATTCCGGAACGTTCCGAAGGTTATGGACTGAATCCGGCAGTTGTCCGGGAAATGCATGATGCCGGGACAGAACTGATTGTAACTGTGGATAACGGCATTTCAGCGATTCCCGAATCGAAATTAATCCGGGAACTTGGCATGGAGCTGATTATTACGGATCATCATCAGCCGGGGGAAGAATTACCAGAGGCACTTGCTATTGTGGATGCCCACAGAATGGATAATGTTTCGCCATTCCGGTTATACTGCGGCGCAGGGATTGCATTATTATTAGTTGCCGCTATGAATGACGGCGATTTGCAGATGGCAATGGAACAGTTCGGCGATCTGGCGGCGATTGCTACGATTGCCGATGTGGTGTCTTTAACAGGCGAAAATCGGTTTTTAGTCAGCCGGGGATTGGAATATCTGGAGAATACAGAACGTGCCGGGTTGATTGCACTGCGTGAAGTGAGTGGTTTATCTGGGAAGCCGTTGGATGCCGGGCGTGTTTCGTTCGGGATTGCACCCAGGATAAATGCCGCCGGGCGGATGGCATCACCGAAACTTGCTGTGGAGCTGATGCTCACAGAAGATCCGGAAATTGCCAAAGATCTTGCAGAACGGCTGAATCAGATCAATATAGAACGCAAAGAAACCGAGGCGGAAATTGTCCGTGCCATTGAACAGCAGATCCGTCAGCAGCCGGGAGTTCTCCATGACAGAGTGCTGTTATTTGTCGGCAAAGACTGGCATGCAGGCGTTATGGGGATTGTGGCATCCAGAATGCAGGAACGTTATGGAAAACCCTGTTTTGTAATGTCCATCCAGGAGGGACACGGACACTGTTCTGCAAGAAGTTTCGGGGGATTTCATGTATTCAATGCTTTGACAGCCTGTGCGGATTTACTAGAGAAATTCGGCGGACATCCATCCGCAGGCGGATTTTCTCTCAAGGAGGAAAATATTCCGGCATTCCGGGAGGCTTTGCAGGCATATGCGGCGAAAAATCATGAAGACATGCCATTTCTAGAAGTTCATGCGGCGTGTCTGTTAGAACCGGTGATTATGACACCGGAATCCGTGAACAGCCTACAACAACTTGCACCATTCGGCGCTGATAATCCGGAACCGGTCTTTCTGGCAGAAAATGTGCTGGTGCAGAATATTTCTGCTACAACCAACGGCACACACACAAAAATAATAATCCGTCTCCAGAATCAGAATTACAAAGCAATGTTTTTTGGCAGATCACCGGAACAGACGGGAATTGTCGTTGGCAGGCATTATCACATGCTGGTACGAATGAAAATCAATGAATATCAGGGGAAAACTTCCGTGGAACTGACTGTGCAGGATGTTCTTCCTGCCGGATTACAACAGGTGAAAGTTCTCAATGCAATGCAGATTTATGACAAATACTGTCGTGGGGAGCGCCTGCCCGAAGAATATTATCAGGCAATGTGTCCGGATAAGCCGGAATTGGTGATGATTTATCAGGAAATTGCGAGAAAGCCTGTCGCAAGAGAAGATCTTGCGCCGTTTGTGATGCAGAGAAATATAAATTACTGCAAATTGCTGATTGCACTGGATATTTTTCAGGAACTGGGGTTGATTACTTATGATCCTGTCACAGGCATTGCAGAACGTGTGCCGGTGATGCAGAAAGCAGATCTTGAAAGTTCTGGAATTCTTCGAAAAATCCGGGAACTTGCCGGAATTATTTGTTAATTATTATATTTATATTTTTAAAAAATTAAAAAATGGTCAGATCCGGCGCATCCGCCGGCAGGTGTTTTAAGGAGGTTTTATCTATGACAGAGGACAGAATTGTAACATTTGAGACGATGATGCAGAAGATTCTCAATGGCGACAGGCAGTATGATTTCACAAAAATCCAGACAGCTTATAACTTCGCAGAAGAGGCGCACAAGGGACAGCTCCGTTCCTCTGGTCAGCCTTATATTGTTCATCCGGTTGCCGTGGCGGATATTCTGCTTGATCTGGGCATGGATACGGATACGATCTGTGCCGCACTCCTGCATGATGTTGTCGAAGATACTCCTGTGACTTATGAACAGGTCAAGAAATTATTCGGCAGAGATGTGGCGGATCTGGTCGACGGCGTGACAAAATTGGAGAAAATTCCTATTTTTAATAAAGATCAGCAGAAAGCAAAGGATATTTGCAAAATCCTGATTGCCATGAAAGATGATATCCGGGTCATTCTGATTAAGCTCTGTGACAGACTCCACAATATGAGAACGCTCCAGTACAGACCGGATTATAAACAGCAGGCGACAGCCTACGAAACTATGAATATCTATGCGCCAATTGCTGGTCGGCTTGGCATTGAGAAACTGCATGAGGAACTGGAAGACCTGTCTTTTTATTATCTGGATCCGTATGCTTATACGGACATTGTGAAACTGCTTGCCGCTGACAAAAAAGAAAGAGAGGATTTTATCACATCCATCAAGGTGAAAATCTGGGAAAGACTGGCACTGCATGCGTCAAAATTTGATAAGACGCCACAGGTTGAAGGCCGTGCCAAAAGTATCTACGGCATGTACAAGAAACTGTATGTCAAGCACAAGGATTTCAGTGAAATTTATGATAAATACGCCGTCCGGGTGATTGTTTCTACAAAAGACGAATGCTATATGGTATTGGGGATCATTCATGACATGTTTCGACCTATTCCGAATCGGTTTAAAGATTATATCCAGTCACCAAAAGAAAATAATTACAGATCCCTGCATACATCCGTTATCGGTGAGGAAGGCATTCCGTTTGAAGTCCAGATCCGCACACGGGAAATGCACCGTGATGCAGAGTATGGCATTGCCGCACATTGGAAGTATAAAGAGGGTGTTCAAGGCAAGGATCATCTGGACTCTCGGCTGAACTGGGTGCGTGAGGCACTGGAAGCACAGCAGACTTCGGATGATGTTGAGGAAATTGTCCGGATTATTAAAAATGAAGTCTCCCCGGAAAGTGTTGTTGTTGTACTGACACCACGGGGTGACACGGTTTCTCTTCCTGGCGGTGCAACGCCGATTGATTTCGCTTATAAGATTCATACGCAGGTCGGACACAAAGCAATGGGCGCAAAAGTCAATAACAGAATTGTCCCGTTGGATTATGAACTCCAGACCGGACAAATCTGTGACATTCTGCTCAGCAAAGAAGAAAAAGGGCCTAACAGGGCATGGCTTGAAATTGCAAAGACAACCAGCGCAAAATCCAAGATTCGTTTATGGTTCAAGAAAGAACGCCGGGAGGAAAATATCGAGACCGGCAAGGCCATGCTGGAAAAAGAATTCCAGAGATGTCGGATTCATATTCCTGAAAAAGATTATGGGAAATTCCTGGAAGATGATCTGAAACGGCATAACTGTAATACACTGGAAGATTTCTATGCGTCAATCGGTTACGGTGGTGTGAGTATTCAAAAATTTGTGCCACGCTGGAAAGATCTCTATCATAAATTATATTGTCAGGACGAAGAACCTAAGGCGAAACTTCCGGTAGTACAGCCGGTTTCCAAGCAGAAAAGCCGGATTGTCCTGGATGACATCAAAAATTGTGCCTATAAATTTTCACAGTGCTGTAATCCTCTGCCGGGGGATGACATTGTAGGGTTTGTGACAAGAGGTGGACACGGGATTTCCGTGCATACGGTTTCCTGTGTGAATTACCGTTCTGTAGTGAGACGCAATAATCCCGAAGAACTGGAAAGATGGTTTGACATTCAATGGACGGATCACCAGGAAACAGCAATGCAGACAAGTATTGAAATCATTGCGCTTGACAGAATTGGTCTGATGTTCGATATTACGGCGATTCTCACAGAGGCAAGAATCCCGATTGTGCATTCTTCGTCAAGAAATCTCAAGAACGGAAATGCCATTGTAGATATTTGTCTGATGATTGTGAACAAATCACAACTGACAGCAATTTTTGAAAAAATCCGGAAAGTTAAGGGCGTGTTGACCGTCGAAAGAGCGTCCAATTAATAAATTAAAAATATTATTTTATTTGATAATATTTTTCAGTGAAAGGCAGGCATTTTCATGAATTTTGCAAATTTTCGGGGACATCTCCGGACGATCACCAGACATCGTCATGCCGTCATTGCAAACTGTTGGAAAGCAGGCATTTTCTGGCAAGGTCTGGGTCATGATCTGTCCAAGTATGCCCCCACGGAGTTCCTCCCGGGTGTGAAGTATTATCAGGGCAACCGGAGTCCCAACGAGCAGGAACGTTCTGAATTGGGGTACTCTTTGGCGTGGATGCACCATAAAGGCAGAAATAAACATCATTTTGAATACTGGACGGATTATTCTCCGGAAACAAAAAAGCTGGAACCCGTGAAAATGCCGTTGCGTTATGTAGCAGAGATGTTCTGTGACAGAGTCGCCGCAAGCAAGATTTATAACGGCGAGAATTACACGGACAGAGACCCATTGCGTTATTTTCTCAAAGCCAAAGCAAGAAGAATCATTCATCCGGAGACGTCAAGATTTCTAGAAACGCTCTTGAAAATGCTTGCAATCAAGGGAGAAGATTTTACATTTGCATGGCTTCACGGGTATCTGGATACACATGAAGATTATTAAAATATGATAGGAGCTGTTAGTTGTCAATTTCCCCCACTTTCGCTCGTTTTATTCTCTTAGAAGTGGGGGATTCTTGCTGAAATTTGATAAAATCTAAAATTTAGAATTTAGGAGAAATAAATTTATGTCAAATCATTATGAATTAATAGATGACACAAATTGGCAACGTGCTATGCATTGTAGGATTTTCAGAAATAGTGTGGAACCATCTTTTTGTGTTACTTTTGAGGCGGATATTACGAATTTTAAAAGAAAAGTCAAAGCGCAAGGCTTTTCTTTTACAATAGCAATGGTTTATGCAATTTGTAAATGTGCCAATGAAATTGAAAATTTCAGATATCGATTTCTTGACGGAAAAATTGTTCTTTTTGATAAAATTGACACTGCGTTTACTTATCTTAATCCTGAAACCGAATTATTTAAAGTTATCAATGTTCCTATGGCAGATAACATTAAGGATTATGTAGAATTAGCAACCAGAACCGCCAAAGAGCAGAAGGAATATTTTACTGCTCCGTTGGGAAATGATGTGTTTCAATGTTCGCCTATGCCTTGGGTTACTTATACGCATATTTCACATACTAATTCTGGTAAAAAAGATAATGCAACGCCTTTGTTTGATTGGGGAAAATATTATCTTAAAAATGACAAATATTTTATGCCTGTTTCAGTACAAGCACATCATTCATTTGTAGATGGTATTCATATTGGCTTATTGGTTGATAAGTTGCAAAAATATTTTGATGAATATTAAATACTGCATGAGGGGTGTATATCATGGAAAATAATTTACATTTAAAAGTCAATGCGTTTAAATTATGGGCGAAATTAAATTATCCTGAAATTACAGAAAACAATGATAATGGCGAATGGTGCTTTTGTCATGAATATGATGAAATGATTTCCTGTGTGTTAAATTTTATCGAAAATAATTCTGCGAAAAAAGCGACGAAACAAGTGATTGATGATTTATTATATGCGATTGCCAGAGATAATGAATGTAGTTGGATTATGACAGAATTAGAAAAATATTTAGAAAAATATAATGAATGGTTTTCTTTATTGTGTCGGCAGAGTTTAAAAACAAATTATATAAATGCAAAATGGCAGTTTGCAGAGCATTTAAGAAATTATAAGGGTAATGATAATTTACAAAAATTAATTTATGATTTTTTGCTAGTAGAAGATGAATATACACAAAGATTAGCATTAAAATCATTAGCTTATATTTATCCTGAACAAGCAGAACAATATGCAATTACATTTTGGGAAAGAAAAAAATTTGAAAATGGTACATTTGAAGATGAATATCAGAAAATTATGGTTTTACATGTTCTGTATCAAATTCATTCGTCGAAGTTAAATGATTATTTAGATTTAGCAGAACAATCAAATTATCACTATCTTAAAATAAATGCACAAGAAATACGCAAAAATATATAAAAGGCTTGACATCTATAAAAAATATGATATAATAAAATCATTAATTTATATATCAGGAGGTATTAAGATGATTATTAGACGATTCAAAAATGAAGATTCTGTAGAGTTGGCTGATGTGATTGCTAAAACTTTGCGAACAACAAATATAAAAGATTATTCCGTTGATTATATTGAAAATGATATTCGCTTTTTAACTGCTACAGCCGTAGAATTTTACAAGAAAATGGGCTATGATTATAAAAATGGAATAGCAGAATTAGATGATGAACAA
>CAMWWG010000052.1 GCA_947177935.1 uncultured Ruminococcus sp.
TTATTATATCATACGGAGCGGAAAAAGTCAAGCAGCCATAACAGTCAGAATGTACTTGACCGCTTGCATCTTAATTTGATATCCAAAAGAGGAATCGTTTGAAAATAAATGCCGGAAGCTCTTTTCGGTACAGCCTTTGACAAGTCTTGCACAAAGCAGTGCTAAACACAATAGAGAAATGCCGAGAATGGGCATCGGTGATTGAAATATAACTATTAGTATTTTGTTTTCCGTTATTTTATATAAAAATTAGATTTTATTGATCTAAAAAATATGCAAAATGTAGAAATTTCTAAAAAACATTGACATATTCGAAAGCATATAGTATAATATCAATATAAGCAACATCGAAAGACATACCAGAGGGTGTGCATGTATTGGAAATATGTTGTAAATCAATTTAATATTTGGCAAACTTATTGAAAAGTAAGGACGCAAAGCTTCAGAGTCTAAACCGGAAATGGCATGGCCGTCAGCTGCAAATAATTGTTTATCTAATTACTTTAATTACTTCGTGTAGTCATATTAGATAGTAGTGCAAATTTTCTTAAACGATTATTTCTTGAAGTGTGACTGCGTCTTTACAACAGAAGATGACGGTCATTTTTATTTGCATCAGAACAGCTTCAAAGAATTGCCGAAATACAGAAAGGATGAGTCATAATGAAAAAAGAATTAATCAAGAAAAAAGTTGCTTTCTTGTTGGCTTTATGTATGGTATCTAATTTTTCAATTACAGTTGGCGCAAAAGATGCACTTTCTGGTTTTGGTGTATCCAGCGTTGAAACTTTGGAAGTTTCGGGAGATTCGGAAGCTTCATCCAATGATGGTGATGATAATGGACCCGACATAACTGAAAATCCAAACTCGGCTACAGGTATGCTTGAAGTTTCCGTTGGAATGACATATTTCCTGGATAATGCTGAGTTTACTGTAACATTAACAGATGAAAACAAAAATGTTTATCCTAATAATGAAGATACAAACACAGTTTCATTCGGAGCTGGAAACAGTCTTGACAAAACAGTTAGTTTCAGGAATCTTACAACTGGCAACTACACGCTTACCATTGAGGGAAAAGGATTCAAGACGTTTAAACAGACTGTTGCGGTCGATGCAAAAGAAAAATGCGTGTTAAAAGTATATGCTGGTTTCATCAATAATAATGGCAATGTTGATTATGATGAAGATACTGTACATCCCGGCGTTCTTATGATCGGTGACGTGGATGGCAACGATGAAGTAAACAGAGCAGACAGACTGGCACTAATCACGGCGCTGCATCAGCTGAAAGAGAACGCTGATGCAAATTTAGAAGATGGAAATTATTATGACCTGAACGGAGACGGTTCTATTGATATCAAAGACCTGATGTTCTTCTCAACTGGTTATCTGGAAGATTCTGGCAAGGACACAAAATCTTCTGTAGAAAGGGATATTTCCCCCGACGCCGTAAAAGTTGAATTATCTGAAGGGGTAACAGTGGTATCGAAAGAAGGTGAGGCAGACTCTGTTGAGGGTATGCTTCGTGGTGAGGGACCTGTCTCTTTGGAGAAGAAAGGTGCCGTTACAGTAGATGATCCTATTCAGATGGATCTGACTGTCACCAGCGATAAACCTATTGATTCCGTCGTGATTGGTGTATCACCGGAAACTCCTGTTGAAGGCGCAAGTATTGTGGTTGTCGATATGGATGATAACAAAATAGAGATCCCGTTTGGCTCTTACCAAGTGGAAAATTCCAACAGCTCTGAAAGTACAGAAGATGCTGAGCCGGCAGAAGATTCTGATATGACCGGAGATGAAATTACCACTGCCGAAGAATTTTTTACGCCGGGTTCATGGGCTGCTATTGAGTTTATGTCTGAAACTAAGGCAACTGCCTCAACGACGGAGAGTGGTGGTATTAAGGTTGATTTGGGTTCGAAAATAGCTGTCAAGAAAGTTACGATAAAAATTACAGCACTGCAACAGCAGGAAGGCGAGACGAGTCTTGTTAAAATTGCAACAACACAGTTTGTCAATGACATGGCGAGCCGTATTCCGGAACCTGATCTGAGTATTCCCCAGATTCTGAAAGATGAAACCAAAGTGGGCAATGCAGAATTTACGATCAGCTGGGAGCCGCAGACAAACGTAACAGGTTATTTTATAGAAGTAAAGAACGGCAATGACACAGTTGTTACAAGAACAACAACTGGCACGACAATACTGATCAAAGAAGATAAAAAAATCAAGAATTATGTGAATTACACCGTGCGTGTAAGATCTACCAACGGTTCCTGGGCAAGTGACTACGGTGACGCTGTGAAAGTAATGCCGTTAGCGACTTCCAAACCTGACAGACCTGATTATACCAGTGCGACAGGAAACTACAAGTCAGTTACTGTCAAATGGAAAGATATGGATGATACAGAATTCTATAATGTCTACTATCGGAAAAGAAACAGCGGGGAAGAATATACTAAAATTCCCAATATTAAAGGAACCAGCTATACCATCACGGGCTTAGAAAATGTCGTAGAATATGAAATTTGTGTGTCCGGTGAAAACCGCATTGGTGAAGGTAGAATGTCAGATCCTTGTGCGGCAAAAACAACTGACACATTGGCACTGCCGAATTATCAGATGTATGGTCTGCTTAACCGTGATGAGGAAACCGGAAAGATTTCCGGTAATCATATTGTCAATGCTGTTATGAACGGCAATCCGAATGGCGTCATGCTCGACAGTCCTCTTGACCAAGAGGAAAAAATCGACGAAGTAACCGGCGAAATAAGCTTAGTTCAGACAGTTGACGAAAATGGTAATAAAACGGCATGGGGAACTTTGGACAATGACGGCCGTTCTTGTTACAATGTTCCTAACAATACACGTGACAATTATGGTCTTGTCTATACGTTTGACCAAGCATATAAAATGGATACGTTCCGTTTTGTATTAGGATACAACACGACTGGCATAGGCGTATCTTATTATGATAAAAACTCCGAAAAATGGGTAGGGGCTAGCTATTCATTCAAACAATTTGTCAATAATAATAAATATTATCGTGAGATAAGACTAAATACCCCCATAGAAACAGACCAGATTAAGTTTACTTTCTCTGATTCAGGGGATGCGCAAGGTGTTGTTATCCGTGAAATTGCTTTCTATTATTATGACGAACTGCAGGAAAGCATTATGAATCTGTACGAAGATGATCTGCATCTGACAGTGAAAAAAGACGTGACATTGGAAGATGTTGCGGAATTCCGTGAGAAACTGAAAACACCTGACAACGGTCAGCTCAATCCTAATAAGGCTTCTTTGGAACGTGAACTGGATGCGATAGAACAAATTCTGAAACTAGGATCTGCAATCAGTGATGTGATCAGTGTTCACAAAGAGATTACAACCAATGATGTAGGCCGTGGATTCTCTGGAATCAACGCTTGGCAACCGCTTGGCGTGGCTCTGGGCGAGGGAGAAGACATCACAGTTTATGTCGGTGTCACCGGCAAGAGCCGTGGGGCTAATGTCAGTGATAAATTAAAACTTGTGGTAACACAGTATCATTCCCAGAGCAACGGTGTTGTGTTGACGACAACGGAGGATATCAGTGGTAATGGTCTGAAAGTCGGCGCTAATACAATTAAAATAACCTCAACAAGTGTGAATACCAATGCGGAATTAGGCGGGGCTGTATATATTCAGTATAAAGGATCTCCCACAGAGGCTGCAAACTATTGCGTCCGTGTCAGCGGTGGTACAAAAATTCCGGTGCTTGACCTGTACAAGGTAACGGACGAAACGGAACGTCTGAACAGAATGAAGACATATATCAAGGATCTGGAAGACCATAAGAAAAAATTGCAGGAATTGCATGAAGCGCATCAAAACGAAGAAATGAATCTGGAATACAAACAAAAAACCTGTATTGCAGGTGCGTCCGATATTCTGCTTGATACCATGATGCTCTCTCTGCCGGCAGAACAACTTCTTGCAGGTGCAAAAGGAAGCTCTGTTGAAGAAAAGGCTGAAAATGCGCTGAAATCCATGGATTCAATAGAACAGATGATGTATCTCTTCTATCAGCACAAGGGCTTGAGTAACGCTAGTGGCGTAGCACAGATTAACCAGATTCCAAGAGGACACCTGAATATCCGTTATCAGACAATGTTCTCCGGTGCATTTATGTACGCATCCGGCAATCATATCGGCATTGAATGGGGTTCTGTAGGCGGTATGATGCAGGGCGTTCCTGTAAAATCCGATTCAAACGGAAAATATGAAAGCGGCAACTATTTCGGCTGGGGCATTGCACATGAAATCGGACACAACATCAATCAGGGTGCTTACACTGTAGCAGAAATCACAAATAACTATTTTGCACAGCTTGCACAGGCAAAAGATACCAATGAAGGTATGCGGTTCCAGTATGAAAATATTTATCAGAAAGTCACTTCCGGTGCAACGGGAGATTGTTCCAATATCGCAACACAGCTTGGCATGTACTGGCAGTTACATCTGGCTTATGATACGGGTATGAATTACAAAACATATTCCAACTATAATGACCAGTTAGCAAATCTGTTCTATGCAAGAATGGATACCTATGCAAGAACGCCCTCTGCAGCACCTGCTCCTGGTGGCATTGCATTGGAACTCGACGGCGGCACTGACCAGCAGCTGATGCGTCTGGCTTGTGCAGCAGCAAAAAAGAATGTCCTGGAATTCTTTGAACGTTGGGGCAAAATACCAAACTCGAAAACCAAAGCATATGCAGAACAGTTTGACAAAGAAGAACGTGCTATTTTCTATGCAAATGATACTTCCCGTGCTGCACATGTAGCAGATGGTGTAACATCTCACGAAGGACCGTTAGCGAAGCAGAATACTTCTGCTATCAGCGATGTTTCTGTAAAAATTGGTTCTCAGGCAAACAAGGTAGATCTTACGATTGTCCCCAATGATGTGGTAAATGAAGATGAATTCCTGGCTTATGATATTGTTCGTTGCACAATATCCAGCGGTATCATAGAAGAAACACCTGTGAAACATGTAACCACATTCGGAAAAGTTAACGTTACAGATACGATTGAAACCATGAACAATCGTACCGTATTCTACAGAGTCAGAATGATTGACCAGCATCTGAATCGTTCTGCAGTCTATGAAACAAGCATGCTCAAGATTGAACATGATGGCAGTATCAGCAAGGCAAACTGGACGATTGAGACAGAGAATCTCGAAGCAAAAGTTCAGGAAACGAAAGAAACGCCGGAAGCTTCTATTGATTTACTGCAGTGTGAAATCGCAGAAGATAACCCGGCAGAAAAGGCAATTGACAGCGATATCAAAACAGAATATGTTGCTGAAATGACAGGCAATACAGCAGAAATTGTGATTGATTTCCATCAGAAACTGACTGTTTCCGGATTCAAATACACCTTGAATAATCCGGAGCAAGCAATAGAAGATTATGAGATTTATGTAAAACCAGGTTACGGAAGCGATTGGGTTTCCTTAGCAAAGGGAACATTTGAAGGTAAAGAAACCGAAACCATTTATTTCGCAAACTCCGAAAAAGCTTATGTTGGTGCATATTCTGCAACTGCGCTGAAAGTAAAAATCGGTAAAGAACCTGACCCGGAAACTGATCTGGAAACTGCTCAGAACCAAGAAAGAAAAACCATTTCTATTGCAGAATTTGATGTTTTAGCACCAACCAGCGACAACGTTGATTTCCGCAGAACAGAAGGAGACGAGGCAAACGTCGTAATTGGTATTCTGGAAGAAGATTACAAATACGCAGAAATCACTGCAGAAGACATCGCAGAAGACGCAACAACATCAAATGATAAACATCCTTATACGATTCCTGCAGGTTCTCTCGTATTTACAGGCTCTTATAAAGGCAATCCTGCCTATAATGTTGTCTTATTGTACGATGAAAAGGGTAATATCGTAGGCGGCTTTGATGAGGAAAAAAATCTTTTAGCAAGTCAGATTATTCTGGCAGATGTCCCGGAAAGTGGAAATATCCTAGATGTTTCAGACGGCATGTGGATTTACTGGATTGAACCGGAAGATCTTGGTAATGAATTTAAATTACCTGAAAAAGTACGTGTGGAACTGTACAGAGTGAATGATGCAGAATCCAATGACGGACAGCGTTTAGTCAGTGACTCATTGTTTGAAACATTGCCCTCTAAGAAAAAGGAAGAACTTCCGAAGATCAGCTTCAGCGGCGGTAAATCTTCCTCCAACTCTGAGACTACAAAGCAATCAACAGATAATAAGGAAACGACTCCTGCGACGGAAGCTACTGCAACGACAACGAAAGAAGAAGAATAAATCACCCCAAAAAAGAAAAGAGTCCTGTTCTGAACAGGGCTCTTCTTTATAGGATATATTATTATATTATTAAAAAATAATATACAAAAAACAGGATTCAAAATTGTGGAAAACGCAGAAAATAAAAAAATCCAGAAAACCTCTTGACATAATCTGAAAAAAGAGTATAATATAAGTATAGATGATACACAGAGC
>CAMWWG010000053.1 GCA_947177935.1 uncultured Ruminococcus sp.
CGGCGTATGACAACAGTTCTGCAAATTTTGAGGATATTGACAACGGCGAGGGAGATACACCGCAATTGAAAGACAATTACAAGACAAAATATTACAATGTGGACGAAGATTAAAATTAATAATAAAAAATTATAATTATTATAAGAGGTGAATTTTTATGACAGCAGAAGAAAAAATAAAAATTGCCGTAAAGGCATTGGATGCAAAACGTGCAGAGGATATCCGGGTGCTGAAAGTCACGGATCTGACGATTCTTGGTGATTATTTCATTATTGCCAACGGTAACAGCACCACACATACGAAAACGCTTGCGGAAGAAGCAGAATTTCAGCTTTCACAGCACGGTGTAGAACCGCACCACACAGAGGGCATGAATGGTTCTAACTGGTATATCCTGGATTACACGGATGTGATTATTCATGTATTTTACCAGGAAACCAGGGAATTTTACCGGTTGGAACAGCTTTGGGCGGATGCTGAGCACGTAGATATTTCTGAGTGGCTCACAGAAGAATAAAATTAAATTTAAAATTAAATTTCAACAGAAAGGATCTTTTTCATGGCAAATTCAAATTATGATTATTCCAGAATTGAAAAGAAATGGCAGAAATACTGGGATGAACACCAGACATTTCAGGCAGGCACGGACTATTCCAAGCCAAAATTTTATGCTCTGGTAGAATTTCCCTATCCATCCGGACAGGGTCTCCACATCGGACACCCCAGACCCTATACAGCAATGGACATCGTCGCAAGAAAACGCCGTCTGGAGGGTTATAACGTTCTGTTTCCTATGGGATGGGATGCATTCGGTCTGCCGACAGAAAATTTTGCAATTAAAAATAAAGTTCATCCGGCAATTGTGACAGAAAACAATGTCAGACGTTTCAAAGAACAGTTAAAATCTCTCGGACTGAGTTTTGACTGGGATCGGTATATCAACACGACAGATCCCGATTATTTCAAGTGGACACAGTGGATTTTCATCCAGTTATTCAAAAAGGGACTGGCTTATAAAAAAGAAATGGCTGTCAACTGGTGCACATCCTGCAAGGTTGTCCTTGCGAATGAGGAAGTTGTCGGCGGTTGCTGCGAACGCTGCGGCGGTGAGGTCATCCGAAAAGTCAAGAGCCAGTGGATGTTGAAAATTACAGAATATGCACAGAAATTAATTGACGATCTGACAGAAGTCGATTATCTGGAAAAAATCAAGACAACACAAATTAACTGGATCGGACGTTCCGAGGGTGCAGAAGTGGATTTTGAGACAACTGCCGGCGACACACTCACGGTTTACACCACAAGACCGGATACGCTCTTTGGTGCAACATACATGGTCATTGCGCCGGAACATCCCATGCTGAAAAAATGGGAGAATCTTCTGACAAATCCGGAAGAAATCAAGGCTTATCAGGAACTCGCTGCAAGAAAATCCGATTTTGATAGAACGGAAATGAATAAAGACAAGACCGGTGTCAGATTGCAGGGCGTTTCTGCCATCAATCCTGTAAACGGCAAGGAAATCCCGATCTTTATTTCTGACTATGTTCTCATGAGTTACGGGACTGGTGCAATTATGGCTGTTCCGGCACATGACGACAGAGACTGGGAATTTGCCAAAGTATTCGGCATTGACATGATTGAAGTTGTCGCAGGCGGCAATATTCAGGAATGCGCATTCACAGACTGTGCAACGGGTGTGATGGTCAATTCCGGATTCCTGACGGGTCTGAGCGTGGAAGATGCCAAAATCAAAATAAAAGACTGGCTGGAAGAAACCGGCAAGGGTCACAGAAAAATTAATTATAAGCTCCGTGACTGGGTGTTCAGCCGTCAGAGATACTGGGGCGAACCAATTCCGCTTGTGAACTGCGAAAAATGTGGTTGGGTTGCGATTCCGGAAGAAGAACTGCCGCTCCGTCTGCCGGAAGTGGAAAGCTACATGCCGACGGATAACGGCGAATCACCATTGTCAACACTGGAAAGTTTTATCAATACAACATGTCCTTGCTGTGGCGGCGCTGCGAAGCGTGAAACAGATACCATGCCGCAATGGGCAGGTTCTTCCTGGTATTTCCTGAGATATTGCGATCCGCACAATCCGGATCAGTTAGCATCCAAAGAAGCGCTTGAATACTGGATGCCGGTGGACTGGTACAATGGTGGAATGGAACATACCACACTGCACCTGTTATATTCTAGATTCTGGAATAAATTTCTGTATGATATTGGATCTGTTTCCTGTAAAGAACCGTATATGCGCCGGACATCTCATGGCATGGTTCTGGGTGAGGACGGACAGAAAATGTCCAAGTCCCGTGGCAATGTCATCAATCCGGATGACGTTGTACGTCAGTATGGCGCAGACACGCTCAGATTATATGAGATGTTTATCGGTGATTTTGAGAAAACAGCGCCCTGGAGTCCGTCCAGTATCAAGGGATGTAAACGATTCTTGGATCGTGTCTGGGCGTTGCAGGATATTTTAACAGATGGCGATGTATATCGTCCGGAGCTGCTGTCAGCGTTCCATAAGACAATCAAGAAAGTCACAGAAGATATTGAAGCATTGAAATTCAACACAGCAATTGCGGCAATGATGGCGCTTGTGAATGATATTTATGCAACGGGCAATGTGACAAGAGCAGAATACAGAACGCTTCTGATTTTGCTGAATCCGTTTGCACCTCACATGACAGAAGAACTTTATGAGATCTGCAATTTCGGTGGTGTTCTCAATCAGCAGAAGTGGGCTGTCTATGAGGAATCCCTCTGTGTAGATCGGACAGTTGAGATTGTTGTGCAGGTCAATGGCAAACTTAAGACAAAATTAACAATTCCTGTCAACGCAGAAAAAGATGCCGTCCTGGCACAGGCGCTTGCAGAACAGAAAGTTCAGGATGCTGTTGCCGGCAAGAATTTCATCAAGCAAATTTATGTACAAAATAAACTGGTCAATTTTGTAGTAAAATAACAAAATTCCGGTATTCTAAAAATAATTTGAAAAATCCTCAGAATTGCTATTGACAAATCCATCGGGACATGTTATAATAATAGTAGTCTAATAATATAGATTTTAAAAAATATATTGCAAGGTTGATGACTGATATTCTTGTGTTTTCCTACTTTCAGGTTAATTTTAAAATAATTAAATTATTTAGATAATTCTGGAAATGCCTGAAAATGCAGAATATTTAGTATACTATCCGGCTTGTACTGGATAGAACCTCTGAGCAAAGGGAGGGAATAGCAAATGGCAGAAGTACGTGTTGGCAAAAACGAATCTCTGGATACGGCTTTAAAACGTTTCAAGAGATCCTGTGCCAAGGACGGCGTGATTGCTGAGGTGCGCAAAAGAGAGCACTATGAGAAGCCATCGGTAAGACGGAAAAAGAAGTCCGAGGCAGCTCGCAAGAGAAAGTATTAAGACTTTGGAATGCAGGGGTGTGCTGTAACCGGCGCACTCCTGTTTTTTCGGGTGAATGGAGGAATTGTTTTGTTTCGGGCAACGGCGGCGGCTCGTTCCGTCTGTGAGATTACACCGGATTTTCTGAAAAACAGGGGTGTCAGGGGGCTTCTCCTGGATATTGACAATACATTGACAACGCATGATAATCCCGTTCCGGCGGACGGCGTTCTTGAATGGATTGCAGCCGTAAAAGCGGCAGGCATCCAGATGCGGCTTGTGTCGAATAATCATCCTCCCCGGGTGGAACCATTCGCAGAACTGCTTGGCATTCCCTGTGTCTGTGAAAGCAAAAAGCCGCTCTCAAAAGGCTTCCGGCAGGCAATGGCGGAGATGCAGCTCCCGAAATCTGAACTCTGTGTGATCGGAGATCAGATTTATACAGATATTTTGGGCGCAAACTGGTTTCACGTCCGGAGTATCTATGTTAGACCAATGGAGCTGGAAAAGACGGTTTTTTTCAGATGCAAACGTTTCCTGGAAAAACCATTTCTCCCCAGGGAACAGGATTTTATTTAAATTTTTAATATTATTTTATTGAGGTGTATTTTTTTGAAAAGAAAAATTCTAATCCTACATGGCCCTAATTTGAATTTACTGGGAGAACGTGAACCTGGCATTTATGGCGATACCAGTTTTGAGACATTAAATCAGCATCTGATGGCTTATGCAGAATCCGCCGGGCTGGAGGCTGAAATTTTTCAGTCCAATCATGAGGGCGCATTAATTGACAAATTGCATGAATCCCGGAAAGAATGCGTTGGCGTAGTTCTGAATGCAGGTGCTTACACGCATTACAGCTATGCGATTGCAGATGCGATCAAGGCTATTAAAATTCCTGTGATTGAAGTCCATATCAGTAATATTTTTGCAAGAGATGCGTTCCGGTCAAATTCCGTGATTGCGCCCGTCTGTGCGGGGAGTATTTCCGGATTCGGCTTGCTGAGCTATGATCTGGCGATCCGGGCACTGGCAGAAATGATGGTGGAATTATGAAAACCAGAATTGAGAATTTAAAGAAAATATTGTCCGGCAAGGCAGACTGTGCTTTGATTATCAATCCTGTTAACAGAAGATATTTTACAGGAATGAAATCTTCTGCCGGGTATTTACTGGTATTTCCGGAAGATGCTTGTTTTATTACGGATTCCCGGTATATCGAGCATTCCCGTGAAGTCATCCGACACTGTGAAGTTCTCGAACAGGAACGGGATTTTTATGTACAGATTAAAAAAATTCTGAACAAACACAACGCACAGACAATCGCTGTGGAATCCCATGACATGACGCTGAAACAATATCATAAAATTCAGGAAAAACTACCGGATTTTGATGTTCTGGGGGATTCTTCACTCAGTCGGGCGATTTATGCGTTGCGAACGGTCAAATCTCCGGAGGAAATCCGGAAAATCAAAGCCGCACAGGCACTTGCGGAACATGCTCTGCAAGCACTTCTGGAGCATCTTCATGTCGGAATGACAGAACGGGAAGTGGCGTTAGAATTGGATTTTCACATGAGAAAGAACGGCGCAGAAGATCTGTCTTTCGAGACAATCGCCCTCACCGGCGCACACAGTTCCATGCCGCACGGCGTCCCGGATGACAGAATCATTCAACAAAACAGCTTTGTACTGATGGATTTCGGCGCAGTCGTTGACGGTTATCACAGCGACATGACCAGAACAATTTGCGTTGGTCGACCGTCGCAGGAAATGCAGGAAGTCTATGAAATCGTCCGGAATGCCCAGGATGCTGCCAAAGCAGCCGCAAGACCAGGGATTTCCGGGAAAGCACTGGATGCTGTTGCCAGGGATCTGATGACACAAGCCGGTTATGGCGAACAGTTCGGGCATTCGCTCGGGCATGGTGTCGGACTGGAAATTCATGAATATCCGGTTGTCAGTATGGCAAATTCTAAAATTTTAGAACCGGGAAATGTTGTGACAATTGAACCGGGAATCTATCTGCCCGGAAAATTCGGTGTAAGAATTGAAGATTTCGTATATATTACTAAAAATTCCTGTGAAAATTTGACGAATCTTACAAATACACTCGTTTGTGTCTGATATTTTTGCAATAACTATTGCAAATTTCTGAATTTTAGTGTAAAATAGAAATATAAATTTTTTTATTATGGAGGTTTTTGATTATGATTACAGCAGGTGATTTCAGAAACGGCATGACATTTGAGCTTGACGGCAATGTTGTGCAGGTTGTTGAATTCCAGCACGTAAAACCGGGCAAGGGCGCAGCATTCGTCCGCACCAAGTACAAGAACGTCATCACAGGTTCTGTTGTGGAACGTTCTTTCAATCCGACGGAGAAATTCCCCACAGCGTATGTGGAGCGCAAGGACATGCAGTATCTTTACGAAGATTCTGGTCTGTATTATTTCATGGACATGGAAACATACGAACAGCTTCCGATCGAGAAAGAAAAACTCGGCGCAAGCTTTGCGTTCGTCAAGGAAAATATGGAAGTGAAAGTGCTGTCCTACAAGGGCAATGTGTTCGGTGTAGAACCGCCCTATTTTGTAGAACTTCAGGTGACACAGACAGATCCCGGATTCAAGGGCGATACCGCAACCAATGCCACAAAGCCGGCAACCCTGGAAACAGGCGCAGAAGTGCGTGTTCCGCTGTTTATTGACGAGGGTGAAGTGATCCGGATCGACACCAGAACGGGCGAATATATGGAGCGTGTCAAGGCATAATCCTGCATTCCCGTGATTCTGCATGAATTTAGAAATAACCGGAGGAGTAAGCAATGATGAACAAAATTTCTTATCTGAAAGGTCTGCTTGACGGTCTGCAGGTACATCCGGAATCCAGAGAGGGCAAAATTTTCTATGCTGTCTGTGAGGCACTGGAAGAAACTGCAGGTTATGCAGAAAAACTTGAGGCACGTGTTGCCGAATTGGAGGAGCTGTGCGACATTCTTGACGAAGATCTGGGTCTTGTGGAGGAAATGGTCGAAGACACGGCTTGCAGTTGTAATAGTTGTGACAGTAACCTGATGGCATA
>CAMWWG010000054.1 GCA_947177935.1 uncultured Ruminococcus sp.
TGACAAATCAGTCCGAAAATGATAGTATCAAATAGGAAAGGAGAAAGAATACATATGACAGATTATTTTGATCCGGTTCAGCCATTTTTTGTATTTTATTCGGATTGTTATTATAAAAAAATTATTGCGCATCTACCAATTGCGCATTTTTATCGTTTTACCTGCAAAAATCAACAGGAAGTCCAGACAATTCAGAATACTGTCGTTCCGGATGGTGCGATTGATGTAATTTTTTCCTGCAATCCGTATCAACCCACGGCTTTTGTAGCTGGTTCTGTGGAAGTCGCCGGGACAAACATTTTCCAGGAACAGACTTCTTATTTCGGTGTCCGTTTTCTGCCGGGGATTTCTGACCATTTCGGAAAAATTTCTGCCAAGGAAATTGTCGGTGTCAGTGAAAATTTCGTTCAGGTTACTGGCAGAGCAGATGTCATGGAGAAAATATGCACAGCAACTAGTTTTGAACAGCAGATATCAGAATTTATGACAAGTTTCGGGGATTTCATAAATGCAGATACAAAAAATGGAAATACACTGTTAATCGCTGGGATTCTTCAGAAGATCTTCCAGGATGCCGGAAATCTAAAAATCCAGGATCTGGAAAATATTCTGCATTACTCCAGACGGCATCTTGTCCGGGTATTCACGGATTTCACCGGGATGAATATCAAACATTTCAGTAATATCATCCGATTTCAGAAAGCACTTACAGCGATTAATCACGGACAGTATTCCTCCATAGTTGATATTTCTATGGAAAATGGATATTATGATCAGACGCATTTTCAGAAGGATTTCCGGAAATTTGCTAGGATGACTCCCGGAAACTATTGCAGATTGATTGCCGGAATTCACTATCTGAACCGGATTACCATAATAGAATAATAAATTTTTAAGCCATGTCTCATTTTTACTAGCTTCTCATCCTGATTCATGCTATAATAAACACGAAAAAAGCAGAAAATCTGCTGAAATAAAAATTTCAATAAGAATAAGGATGTGTTTGTGATGAGTTACCCGAACTTTGAGAAAAAACAAGATGCAAATGCGCTTTATCCCGGTTTCATCTCTGCGGATGAATCCCTGGGTATGGAGAGTGCAGAAGATGTGGCACTTGCAAGGAAGCTCCAGCTTCAGCACAATAACCAGTACCGGACACAGGCAGCACTTGACATTGGTGCCGGTGATGTCGCTGTCAAGGCTGAGGGCTGTTACTGGTGGGATGTCAACGGTGTGAAGCACCTGGACTTCATTGGTTCTGTTGGTCCTGCACTGCTGGGGCTGAACAACCCGTTTGTCATTGAGAAAGTCAAGAAATACCTGGATTCTCACCTGATTACGATGGATCCGCTCATGCTCCATCAGACGACTTCGGCATTTTCTCATAATATGTCGCTGATTACGCCGTATCTCTCCCGGACAGTTCTTTGCTGCGGCGGTGCAGAAGCAAATGAAACGCTCCTGAAAATGGTGCGTCTGGCGGCGTACCGGACAAAGAAGAACAAGACAAGAATGCTTTCCACAAACAATGCGTTCCATGGCAAGACACAGGCAACTGTCAATCTGGGTGGCAAGGACAAATGGCGTATGTGGCAGGGTCCAGATCTTCCCGGCTATTGTCATGTGCCATACGGCGACTGGAAAGCGGCAGAAGAAGAAATGAAAAAAGGGGATATCATTGCATTTTTCTGCGAACCGATTCAGGGTGAAGGCGGTATCAATGTCCCGCCGGATGATTATCTGCCGAAAATGAGAGAACTCTGTACAAAATATGATGTGTATTTCTGTCTGGATGAAGTACAGGCAGGTTCCTGCAGAACCGGTTATCTCTGGGCGCACCAGTATTACGGCGACAAAGCACAGCCGGATGCACTTTCATTTGCAAAGGCAATGTCCGGCAGTCTCGTGCCAACAGGCGGTGTGTTGGCATCTGAAGAACTGTACATGGCAGCATATGGCAACGATGAGACAGCATTCTTCCATACGGCGACGTATCAGGACAACCAGATTTCCGGCATCACTGCGCTGGCATGTCTGGAATTCATGATTGAAGCCGACGTACCTGGGACAATCCGTGCGAATGCGCCGTATTTCTTCGATGATCTGCGGAAAATCCAGGCAAAATATCCGAATGTCATCAAAGATGTCCGTGGACGTGGCTACATGATCGGTCTGGAATACGGTCAGAACAAGAACGGCGATTACTACACGGTAGAAGTCTGCAAGCACATGTCCGTTGTGGGACACGTCAGCACGATGTTTACAATCAACAATGACGCAGTATGCAGAATTTACCCGAACTACTGGGCAACAAAGGAAGATTTTGACTGGGCGCTCCGTGCATTGGATGAAGCGTGTGCCTATGTCCTTGAAACAATGGGTGAATAATAATAGTATTGCTTACTCATCACTACAATCACTATAAATAGACAATGATGTCTGTGCTTTCCACGGCAGGTTGTTCCTGCTTTGGAGTGCAGGCATTATTTTCTTTTTTCGTAAATTTTAGTAATAAAAAGGGGAAAAATTATCATGATGAACGCATCAAAAATCGAGATCATCACATCCATGACCAAATTTGCAGATCTCAAACGTGCGCTGAGTAAAGTCGGCGTTTCCGGAATGACGGTCACGCAGGTGATCGGTTGCGGTGTCGAAAAAGGCACGCATGAATATGAAATCAAGGAAAATGTCGAAATGGAACTTCTTCCGAAACAGCATATTATGCTTGTGGTTGAAAATGATGTCCTGGAGTCCGTTCTGGAAGTTATCAAAGAAGAACTCTACACCGGACACATTGGCGACGGAAAAATCTTCATTACGCCGGTTTCCAATATTATCCGGATCAGGACAGGAGAGGACGGCATCGACGCTTTAAAATAATTAAATAATAAGATAATAAGGATGTGTCACGGTTGAATAAATCAAAACTAAAACTACTATCTGTCATTGCTACCGGAATGGGATTGATTGTCGCTACCAGCTGCTTAATGTCTCTTGGTCAGGGTGCAGGAGCGATCGGTGTCAGCTTCATCATTGCCATGTGCATAGCCTGTGGGATTAATATTTGTACGGCACTGAGCATGGCGGAACTGAATGCGATCATGCCGGCACTTACCGGCGGTCTTGCACAATATACGCTCACATGTATGGGACCTTTTATCTCCCTCGTGACAATGGTGGGCGGTTATCTGGTCTGCAATGCCCTTACCGGCAGTGCGGAATGCGCTATGTTCGGCAACTCTATCAATGCCGTGTTTCATACGGGCATCCCGTCAAGTGTATTCTGCGTGATTCTGCTGGTTGTCCTGATGATTGTCAATCTCAACGGCGTGGATATGTTCGCTAAAATCCAGAACATTGTCGCTTACGGACTGAGCGCATCCCTGGTGATACACACATTATATTACATATATAACAATATTCCGGGACGGATCGGAAACAGTGACAAAAAAATTATAAAAATACATATAACCCTTGACAAAAATATATGATAGTGCTATAATGTAATTATAATAATAGTAAGGGAGAAAAATATATGTCTGAAAAGAATCAAGCTCCCAATATGTTTATAAAGTGGAATTGTGAAGAAAAAGCCTATGATTTTCTTTCAATTGATTGGCGCTGTGATGTTAATGCTCCAACAACATATTGGGCAGTGCACAGTTGGAATCGCACAGAAAATGGGCATGGTTATGCTGGATTTCAAACGGATAAAAATAAAAATTCTGTCATAATTTTAGCACTCTGGAATGAAAATGGTTATGAACCTGAGGTTGAATATCTCTCATCTCTTTCAAACAAAAATAATTTAGAATTTGGAAATGAGGGAACAGGGAAACATGTATTTACCAATTATGATTGGAAACTTAACACATGGTACAGAATGTGTATAGGGGTGAAAACTATAGGCAAAAAAAACATATTTTGCGCAGTGGTTTAGTCCTATACCTTCCAATCCTAATGATAGTTCTAAATATAATTGGTTTTTAGCAGCTATTATTAGTTTTCCAGTATCTAATTTAACATTCAAAAAGAGTCCTCATATACCTTCGGTATTTCAAGAAGATTTTGCTACTTTTAATCTTGAAGCCACACGTATGTGCAGTGTAAAATGTGCCTCTGCTAGAGTAGGAAGTACAAAGAAATGGGAAATATGGAATATTGGTACAGTTTCAAATGATTTTTATGAAACAAATAATTCTAGTCCAATAACAAATTATTTAAAATACTGCAACTGGGGAATGGGAGGAAGTTCTGGAGAAGTTATTTGGGTAGCTGCCGGGGAAGATGTTACAACACCTACTAATGCAAAATTACCTGAAACTTTTACACTTTCTAATAGTGTTCCCACCGTTTTCCCTGAATGGTTACCAGTATATATACAGAGTTGTTATAGTAATTGTTGGATTAATCCCAGTTCTTCAAGTTCTGGCGCAGAAGTGGTTCAAAAAAATAAGGCATATGGTTGGAATCTTGTCAATGTAGGAGATGGAAGTCTTTACTCCTATATTCTTACATCAGATGGAAGAAAAGCAATCACTTTGGATAAAGATGCAAATGGTTCAGATTTATTGCTTTCAGAGTACAAACCTGGTACAGTAAGACAAATGTGGAGATTGCAAAAGGGAGACGACGGAGATTATTACTTCATTGTTCCAAGATATGCACAATCCTATAACATTGATATTGAGGGACCATCAAAAAAGGATAATGCTGCAATTCAAGTTTGGCAGCACAATCCATCAACTATGCAATTTAGATGGAAAATTTACATGGACAAAGGAGAAATGGCATAAAAGGAGGAAAAGCATGAAAAGATTATTTTCTTTTCTAATGGCATTGAGTTGTTTGAGCGGATTTGCAATTTCAGCAAATGCAGAAGAAATACACACGACAGCTGATCCGGAATCAGAAGAGATCGCAACAACGGCTATAACAGAACCAAAAGAAGAAACTGCGACAACAGTCATTGCCAGCGAAGAAATTGCCCCGGAAGAAACTACTTTTAGTGTAAGTATAGAATTTTCTCTCTATAGCGTGACTGACATGCTGGAAAACATAGTTGAGATACCAGAAAACATAGATGTAAAATTTGTAGAATATGATGAATTATCAAATCCAGTACAGACGATTGCAGAATGGAATACCACAGACACAAATGAAAAAGTCATTTTGGATATCGAACATGTAAAAGGACATTTCTATGCGGTAGAAGCGGAAGAACTGCCTGACGGCTATTCCTGGTATAGAAAATCAAAACTTTTCTATACAATTTCTGAAGATATGATTTCGTTCGGCGACAATAACACTTATACGATTTGGATTGATGACTTTCCGGCAGAACCGGAAAATGTGTTTCCATTTGCCAATACTTCCGCATTTTCTTTTGATATCAAAGATGCAGAAACAAATACCTATATTCCCGGTCTGGATATTTCTATTGTGAAAATCAACAAAACCGATGCAGGGTATACTATCGGCAGAACGATTGCGGAATATACAACAACCGATGAACAGAATATTATAAATCTGTCCTATGTGTTTGAGAGTGAAGAAGATCATCTCTATTTTGGTATAAAAATAAACAATATGCCGGACTCTTATTGTTATGATTATTATACGGCGCATGGTTGTGATACCATAGAAGATTACATGATATCCCCATATTATTATCATAATCATTATTTAGATGATATCGTTTCAAAAACGGACGTACATTCTTACGAATTGCAGCTGATTCAGAAAGAACATTATCAAGAAGACTATATTACTACAAATGGCGGACTGTTTTCCACAGAACCAACATTGACAACCACAGTCGACATGGCAGACGATCCGGAAGAACCAGGAATCTCCGATACAACTGACAGTGAAATCCTAGCTACTTCCACCGTTGCAGCAGTGACGACAACCGAAGAAGTGACAACAGCAACCAGCAATCAGACAAATACAGATACTACCACAGTTTTAACAACGACAACGACAACGACAACAACTACTACGACGCCGGAAGAATCCGAAGACGTAGAAGACGCCGAAAATGCAGAAGAAACCTTGCCGGAAACAGGTAATTTTAACCCTCTGCAAAAAATACTGACAAGTTTGGCATCATTTTTCACAATGATGGGTATTTGTCTCCTCCGCAAAACAGGAAAAGTAAAATAAAATTTATACTTGCGCATAATAACAAACAGACCCTATATTTAAGAATATAAGTAATGACTCTGAAACTTTTCGGAGTCATTTTCTTGTGAACTTGTTTATTCATAATTATCAATGTACTTAATATGACATTCTCCTCCCATACCTAAAGAGACGAGAAATTTTTTGCTAGTATTGATTAAAAACTATAATCTTAGAGCATATTCAAATAACTTTTGACAAAAAGTATCTATTATAACATATTGGGCGGTGTTTGGCAAGTATTTTTTT
>CAMWWG010000055.1 GCA_947177935.1 uncultured Ruminococcus sp.
CTATAATTATATGCGATTTGGGCGCAAAAATCAATTGGAAAATTAGCTGAATTTTCCAAGTCTGAGAATGATTTTTTGTCAAATACGACTGTATGCGTCCGGCGGACAGATCCGCACTCAAATTTTTAAAATTATTTTTTAAATTATTTAAAAATTATTTTTAAAATTTTATCAAAAAACTATTTGCTTTTCTGGAATTCTATGCTATAATAATAATGATATTATTTCAATTTTATATTTAAGATATATTATTATATCATTAATTTCATAAAATGAATTCAATCAAAGGAGATCCTGCTATGATACAGCCTTATTACCAGAACAGAGAACTTTCCTGGATCGCATTTAATTCCAGGGTGCTCGAAGAAGCCGAAAGCGAACAGGTGCCATTACTGGAACAACTGAATTTTTCGGCAATTTATCAAAGCAATCTGGACGAATTCGTCCAGGTTAGAATCGGCACAATGCTTGACCGGATGAAGGAAACGCCCAAGGCGAAAGATTCCCGTTCCGGGATGACGCCAAAACAACAGCTCAAAGCCATGCTCGGAGAAATTTCCGCTTTACTGCCACGCAAAGACCGGGCATATTTTGAAACCATGAAAAAGCTCGAATCCTATGGCATTCAGCACGTGACATTCTCAGACGCTACACCGGAAGAAAAAGAATTCCTGGAATTATATTTTAAGCGAGAAGTCAAGCCGTTATTATCCCCGATTGTGATTGAAAAACGACAGCCGTTCCCGTTTCTCCGGAATAAAGAAATTTATGTTGCCGTTCATCTTGCCTCGAAAAACGGTGTGAAACTCGGCGTAATCCCTGCCGGAAGCAGAACAGACAGAGTCATCCGGCTTGACAAAACAGGCAGATTTATTTTGCTGGAAGATATTATCCTGCATTTTGCGCCCCAGGCATTCAAAAATTACAAAGTCCTGGATTCTGCGTTAATCCGGATCACCCGGAGCGGTGCCATCCGTTTTGACGGTTCTGCCGCCGACGAAGAAACGGATTTCCGGGATATTGTGGAAGATCTGATCCGCAAACGCAAGAAACGGGAACCGGTTCGTCTCCAGATGAACAGTATGCTGGATGAAGATGCTATGGCATATTTATTAAAAAAGCTGAAACTCTCCCGAAAGCAACTATTTCTGGAAGAAACGCCCCTGGATCTGTCTTTTGTCTACAAAATCAGCGATCTGATTACAGACCCGGAACGTGCCAGCGAATTAAAATATCCCGTTCAGAAACCGCAGAACAGACCGGATATTTCCGCACGGGAAAGCATGATGTCCCAGATTGCGGATCATGATCTGTTATTATCTTATCCGTATGAATCCATGTCGCCGTTCCTGAGACTGCTCAATGAAGCGTCTCTTGATCCGGACGTAATTTCGATTAAAATCACACTTTACAGATTAGCATCCCACAGCCAGGTGATTGAGGCGCTCTGTCAGGCGGCGGAAAATGGCAAGGAAGTGCTTGTACTGGTAGAACTCCGTGCAAGATTCGACGAAGAGCATAACATTCGTTGTGCGGATCGTCTGGTAGATGCCGGATGCACGGTAATTTACGGACCTCACAACATGAAAGTCCATTCCAAATTATTATTGATTACAAGAAAATCCGGCGGAACAATCCAGAATTTCACACAGATCGGAACAGGCAATTACAACGAAAAAACATCCAGATTATACACGGATTTATCGCTCATGACCGCAAATCCGGAAATTGCGGAAGATGCCCGTCATGTCTTCGATGCACTTTCCACAGATTCTCTTGTAGAAGATACTAAACAGTTACTGGTTGCACCGTTATGTCTGAAAAGCAGAATCCTTGCCATGCTGGATGAAGAAATCATTCACGCAAAGAACGGTGAAACTGCGTATTTCGGCGCAAAGATCAATTCCATCAGCGATAGGGACATTATGGATAAACTCAGCGAGGCATCCCAGGCAGGCGTCCGGATAGAACTTGTTGTCCGGGGAATCTGTTGTCTGAAACCGGGAATTCCGGGGTATACGGACAACATCCGGATTGTCAGCATTGTGGGGCGCTATCTGGAACACAGCCGGATCTACATTGCAGGTATCGGGGAACGTTCTCGGATCTACATCAGTTCTGCGGATTTCATGACAAGAAACACCGTGCATCGTGTGGAAGTGGCTGCGCCGATTTTAGATCCGGCGCTGAAAGTGCGGATTTTAAGTTTCATGACGCTGTTCCAGTGTGACAATCAGAAAGCCCGTCTCGGACAGCCGGACGGCAGTTTCTGCCGGACAGCAGCACTGCCACTGACGAGCCTGATGGTAAACGCCCAGGAAGCGCAATATCTCCAGGCGGAAGAAGCTGCAAAAGATTCCCGGCTTCCGAAAAATACACAGAAAAATATACAGAAAAAAACACCAAAAAGAACAAAATCCGGAAACCAAAGCAAAAATTAATTCACATAATTTTTAAAACAATTTTTAAAATAAATTTTAACAAGAAAGGGCAATTCTATGCAGGAAACCAACGAAAGCACAAAGTCTGATCTGAATTCAGATTTCAATTTAACACCGGATTCCGGTTCTGAGAGCTGGAAACAGCAGGCGACCAAATCCCTCTGGATGTTTCTGACCATCGCCGCCGTGATCCTGTTCTATTATCTGATCCAGTATCTGGGAAGTATTTCCAGTTTTATTGCTATGATTCTCACCGGAATCAGTCCTGTAATTTGGGGGCTGGCACTGGCATATCTTCTGGAACCAATTGCAAACTTCTGGGAACGCAATCTCCGTGCCTGGCGGATGCCGAAAAGTTCTGATCCAGAAAAAACTGCCAAGAGAGTCCACGTCGCCTCGGCAATTCTCATGGTGATTACAGCATTTGTGTTCATTGCATTGTTGTTATTGCTGATTGTGCCGGAAATTTCCAAAAGTATTTCCGGCGTCGTCAAGACGCTCCCGTCTCAGATGGAAAATTTTTTCGTCAGCCTGAGAAACCGGTCGTTTTTCGATAATTCCACGGCAATCGGCGCATTTGCCAATAATACGCTCCTGACGGCATTCCAGTCCACGGAAAAATGGCTTTCGGAACTTCCTTTCCAGGCGCAGAAATTAATTAATTATTTCTACACCGGTGTCAAAAGCGTGTTCAACGTTGTCTATAATCTCGTCATTGGCATGATCCTGTCTATGTATATCACCATCGACAAGGAAAAATTATTCCGGCAGATCCGCAAAATTACCTACAGCGTGTTCCCTGTAGAGACAGCCAATAAAATGCGGCGGATGCTCAAACGGGGCAATCACAAATTCAGTGCGGCAATCCGTGGAAAAGTTGTCGATTCTATGATTATCGGCGTCATCTGTTTTGTCCTGCTGTCGATTCTGAATCTTCTCCCCTGGTTTGCGTTCCCATATCCGGTATTATTAGCCGTAGTTGTGGGCGTGACGAACGTCGTTCCGTTTTTTGGTCCATTTGTGGGCGGATTCATCACAGGTGTCCTGGTATTGTTTGACAATCCCCGGATGGTCATTGCCTATGTGATCCTGATTGTCGTACTGCAGCAGTTTGATGCAAATTATCTTGATCCGCACATGGTGGGCGGCTCGATCGGACTCAAGCCGTTCTGGTCAATTTCCGCCGTTCTTCTGGGAAGCACGGTTCTGGGCGTTCCTGGTTTTATCATCGGACCGCCGGTCGTGGCATTCATTTATGAAATTGTCAGCGAATGGACGGATGACAGACTCCGTGCAAAGCATCTGGAAACAGAGTTCAACATTCCTCCGGAAGAAGAACTGGAAGTATTTCTGGAAATCGATGATCCCTATGGGATTCAGAAGCAGAATGAAATTGAAAAGAAATTCAAGGCATTTCTGGAGAAACTTGGCAACAGGATAACCGGAAAAGCAAAAAAATCGGGAAATCTGGAGAGCAGAAAAATAAAAATCAAAAAAAATAAATAATTTAAATTAAAATTATTCCGACAGATCTGAATTTTTCTGATCTGCCGGAATTTTAATTTTAAAATACTATGTAATTTTTCAGAAAATCACAGCGCCCCCCGGTGTCTCTACGGGTGCTACCCCCAGGAGATAATCCGTCCCCATCGTGTATTCCGTCAGCGCCTTGACTGTCGTCCCTGCGGCAAGTTCCGGCGTGTTGCTGTTCTGGCTTAAATGTCCTAATAATAGTCTGGTTGTTCCCGTCCGGATTAAATAATCCGAAAAATCCGCACAGTCCTGATTGGACAGATGTCCATGATCCGAGCTGATTCTCTGTTTCAGATGATACGGATAATCCCCCTGCCATAACAAATCCGGTTCATAGTTGGATTCTAATAGAATCATGTCACATCCCGTGAGAGCATCCCGGACTTCGGGCGTGACGATTCCCAGATCCGTGCAGACCGCACAATACTTGTCATCCTCTGTATGAACCCGGTAACCGCAGCTGCCCGGTTCATCATGCATTGTCGGGAAAGCCCGGACTTCACAGTCACCGCAGACAACACCGGCATCCGGATCTTTCCGGGGATCAATCCGGATTAATTCTGTGCCGGGAGAAAGATATTTATCTCCTGCATGACTGAGAAATTCCAGCGTTTCAGATGTCCCGTAAACCGGCACTTTCAATTTCTGGACAAGTGTTTTGAGTCCCTTGATGTGATCACTGTGTGTATGTGTCACAAAAATGCCCTGAATGCAGTCAGTTCTGATGGCATTACAGGACAGGGCACTCAGGATTTTTTTACAGCTTGCGCCGGCATCAACCAGAATGCCGGCTTGGGAATTGCCAATATAAGATGCGTTCGCCTGGCTGGAGCTGAACAACGGATAAAATTTTGCCATCCGGGAATCACGTCTCCTGATTTCAAAAATAATAATTTTAAATTTTCCGGATCTCTGCACCAATGCCACGCAGTTTTGATGCAATGTCCGCATAACCACGTTCAATATGCTGAATTTCGCTGATTTCCGTCTGTCCCTCTGCCATCAGTCCGGCGATAATCATTGCCGCTCCGGCACGTAAATCACACGCATTGACGCAGGTGCCTTTCAATGGACTATTTCCACGGACAACAGCACCGTTCTGCGTGATGTCAATCACTGCACCCATTTTCCGGAGTTCGTTGACATAACGGAAACGGTCTTCCCAGACATTTTCAATAATGCTGCTCTGTCCCTCTGCAATTGTCAGGAGCGTTGCCATCTGTGGCTGCATGTCCGTCGGATAACCCGGATAGGGCTCTGTCCGGATGTTCGTCGGTGTGAATGCCTGACCCGGCTTGACGGAAACACGTACCGCTTCTTCATCATCCAATTCTTCGACCATCACACCACAGTCCCGGAGTTTCGCCGTAATTGCCTCCAGATGTTTCGGAATCACGCCACGGATCAAAACATTGCCTTTTGTGGCAGCAGCGGCGATCATGAATGTGCCGGCTTCAATCTGATCCGGAACGACAGAATAACGATATTCCACGGATTCTGAACCCTCTCCGGCGTTGCCGCTGAGTTTTTCCACACCCTGGATCTTAATCACGTCCGTGCCTGCACCCTTGATGTGTGCGCCCATGTAATTGAGAAAATTGGCAAGATCCACAATGTGTGGTTCTTTGGCAACATTCTCAATGATGGTGATCCCCGGCGCTTTCACAGCCGCAAGAATCGCATTCATTGTAGCCCCCACAGAAACCACATCCATGCTGATTGTTCCTCCGTGAAGCTGGTCTGCATGGAGCTGCACAATATCGGACTGCTGATCTTCAATCAACTGTCTTGCACCGAGGATCTCAAACGCTTTCAGATGCTGGTCAATGGGTCTTGCGCCGAGGGGACAGCCGCCGGGCATGGCAGCACGGGCATTTCTGCATCTGCCTAATAATGCACCCAGAAAATAATAAGATGCCCGCATTTTTTTTGCTTCTTTGTAAGGCACGTAATAATCCGTCACGTTCCGGCAGGAAATCCAGAATGTATTCTTGCCAAGCGACCGGACTTCAGCGCCGAGTCCTCTGAGAATTTTCAGACAGATCCTGACATCACTGATGTCAGGAACATTTTCGATAACGCAGGGAACATCCAGCAGCAGGGTTGCCGGAAGAATAGCGACAACGGAATTTTTCGCACCGCTGACCGTAATTTCTCCTTTCAGCGGGTGACCGCCGTTAATGACAAATTTCTCCAAGTTCTTCTCTCCTCTGTTCTGCGCCGCAGGATCAACAGGGCGCATGTGATTCCGGTCTGAATTCTGATAGAATTCAGGATCTGAAATTTTTTTCTGCTCAGCGAATCTGACAGCAATCATAACGTATTCTACACTCAACTTTCTGATTTCTGAAAATTTATGATTATATATACAGATAAATAAATAAAATCATAACTATTATAC
>CAMWWG010000056.1 GCA_947177935.1 uncultured Ruminococcus sp.
GTGTAAACTGATGTTATAAACACCGTTTTTCTCAGCGGCATCTTGAAATTCGTCATGTTCTTCAAACGGCAGATCCGGAACGATCACGCCGTCAATGCCGACCTGGCGGCATTTTTCAAAGAAATCATCCGTGCCGGTTCTGAAAATCGTGTTCGCATAAAGCATTAATAATAATGGCATATCCGTTTTTTTCCGGAGTTTTTCCACAAGTGCAAACACGCCTTTGAGTGTTGTGTGATAGTCCCGGATTGCCCGGAGACTTGCCGCCTGGATCACAGGACCTTCCGCAATTGGGTCGGAGAACGGCACGCCGATTTCCACAATATCAGCGCCGTTCTGTTCCATGGCAAGGACTGCCTGTTCCGTAAGATCATAACCGCCGTCCCCTGCGGCAATATATGTGATTAATGCTTTCTTATTCTGGCTTTTCAGCTCTGTGAATTTCTGGTCAATTCTGTTAGGCATTTAAATCAACTCCTCTGTATCTTGCAATTTGCTGAACGTCTTTATCACCACGTCCGGAAAGATTGATGATCATGACCTGATCCGGACGCATTGTCGGTGCGATCTTAAGAGCGGCGGCTACCGCATGAGCGGACTCAATCGCCGGAATGATTCCCTCTACTCTGGAAAGATATTCAAACGCCTGCACAGCTTCTTCATCCGTGATACTGGTATAATCTGCACGACCAGTTTCGTTTAAATAAGCATGTTCCGGACCAATACCGGGATAATCCAGACCGGCAGAAATCGAATACACCGGCGCAATCTGTCCTTCTTCGTTCTGCAAAAAGATGGATTTCATACCATGGAAGATACCAAGATCACCCTTGGTAAGCGTTGCGGCATGTTTGTCCGTCTCTGCACCAAGACCGCCAGCCTCTGCGCCGACAAGTCTGACGGATTTGTCCGGAATGAAATCATAGAAAATACCCATTGCATTCGATCCGCCGCCGACACAGGCAACCACGCAATCCGGAAGTCTTCCCTCAGCCTCCAGAATCTGCTTTTTTGCTTCTTCGCCAATGATCTTCTGGAAATCACGAACCATTGTCGGATACGGATGGGGACCCATCACAGAACCGATACAATAGAATGTTGTCGCAATGTTCGTTGCCCAGTCTCTCATGGCTTCATTGATGGCATCTTTCAATGTTGCCGTCCCGGCATCGACACCAGTCACCTTTGCGCCGAGCAGTTCCATCCGGTAAACATTAAGCGCCTGGCGTTCCATATCCTCACGACCCATGTAAATTTCGCATTCCATATTGAAATACGCACAGATCGTAGCTGTTGCCACACCGTGCTGTCCTGCACCGGTTTCAGCGATCACACGCTTTTTCCCCATACGCTTTGCAAGCAGAACCTGTCCGAGCGCATTGTTGATCTTGTGAGAGCCTGTGTGATTCAGATCTTCCCGCTTGATATAGATCTTTGCTCCGCCGAGATCTTTCGTCATTTTTTCTGCATAATACAGCAGTGACGGACGGAACGCATAATTCTGATATAAATCATGCAGTTCTTTGAGAAATTCCGGATCATTCCTGTATTTCTCATATGCCTGCTGCAATTCTGACACTGCATTCATGACAGTTTCCGGGACATACTGACCGCCGAAACTGCCGAATCTTCCGATTTTGCCCATTAAAAAAACTCCTTTTCTGATTGATTTATGCCGGCATAATAGAAATGCCGATCATAACAGTCGTTTGTTCCGCATGATTCCAGACAGAATGCGGAATCATGCCCTTGACGAGATAACTTTCATTTTTCCGGAGAATCACACTTTTATCAGCCAGCTTAATTTCTGCTTCGCCATCTGTCACAATAAACAAATGGTCATGCGCATGTGTGTGATTCTGCATAGGACCGCCGCCGTCCTGCTCCAGATAGGCAATGGAACAATCTGAAATCACGGCATTCCCATATAATTTCTGTGCCAGAAAATGCACATGTTCCGGCGGTGTGAATAATAAATTATGCTGCTGCATTTTCATTATGCCCCCTCTACAGTCCGCAAAATTTCCAGAATAGCCCGGATTTTGGAAACATCCTTGCATTTGCCTGTTTCCACACTGCTGGAAACATCCATCCCGAACGGACGGACTTCCCGGACAGCATCCCGGATATTCTCTGCTGAAATTCCTCCGGCTAAGAAAAATTCTTTTTCCGGACGATTCCGGACAATCACATCCCATGGCGCAAGCGTTCCCGTTCCGCCGTGAGAATTTTCTGAAAAACTGTCAAGAACTAATTTATCTACCGGGAGCAGATCTGCTCTGTGAATGTCTTCGGGATTGCGGACTCTGACGGCTTTCCAGATTTCCAGCTCCGGGAAATTTTCTCTGACAAGCCGGATAAACTCCCCGGATTCTTCGCCATGCAACTGAATCACATCCAGGAATCTTGCATAATCCCGGATTTCATGCAGTTCCGGATTGACAAACACACCAACACGGCGGATTCCGGGATGTAATAGTTCATGCAGAATTTTCATTTGTCCGGGATCAATATATCGCCAGAATGGCTTTGACAAAATAAACCCTGCGTAGTCCGGAGCATGTAAATTTAAATAGTTTACATCCTGTATCCTGCGAATGCCGCAGATCTTAAGCCGTGGATTCATGCTGTCCCCTCACGGAGTGCGTGGAGCGTTTCCGGAATATTGTCACTTCGCATGAGTGTCTCACCGATCAGGACAGCATCTGCGCCATTTGCCTGTGCCGTTTTCATATCCGCATTATTTTTAATGCCGCTTTCTGAGACAAATAACTGCCCCGGTTCTCTCAGATGGCTTAATCTCTCCGTTGTGGACAAATCCACTTCAAATGTTTTCAGATTCCGGTTATTCACGCCCAGTAATTGCGGATGCAATCTCTGGACGGTCTCCATTTCTTCTTCCGTGTGGACTTCTACCAGACAATCCAATTCCAGACTATGCGCCAGATCAAAATATTCTTCCATGCGTGGCAATTCTAATACTGCGGCAATCAGCAATATAGCAGACGCTCCCAGTACTTTTGCTTCATAGATCTGATACGGATCTATGATAAAATCTTTTCTCAAAACCGGAATTGTTACCATCTGTGCAATATTTCTTAAATAGTCTGCACTGCCCTTGAAATAATATTCTTCCGTCAGACAAGAAATGCAGTCTGCGCCTGCGGATTCATATTCTTTTGCAAGCTCCACCGGATGAAAATCCGGACGGATTAAGCCTTTGGAGGGAGATGCTTTTTTTACTTCGCAGATACAAGACAGACCAGACTTCCGGATTGCCTGAATAAATCCAGGTTTTGTGTCTGATTGCTTGACCTGTTCTGCAAGACGGCGCACTTCCGGGAGAGAACAACGTTCTTTTTCAGTTTTTAGCTGCATTGCTCTTTTCTCACAGATTTCATCAAGAATCATGTGTGAATCACTCCGTTCTGTTGGTGAATTTTACAAACTGGTTTAATTTTTCAAGCGCTGCGCCGTTGTCAATCACTTCGGCGGCTTTTGCAATGCCATCCCGGAGCGTTTCCGTAATTCCGTACGTATACAGAACAGCACCGGCATTTAATAAGACAATATCACGCTTAGCACCTTTTAAACTGCCGTCCAGGATATTCCTGGTGATCTGTGCATTCTCAACAGGCGTACCACCGACAATCTCAGATTTGTCATAACGCTGTAAGCCGAATTCTTCAGGTGTGATTTCGTAAGTCCGGATTTCATCGCCTTTAACTTCCGTGACAGTGGTAGCATCCGACACAGAAATTTCATCCATCACATCATTGCCGAACACTACCATGGCATGTTTAATCCCGACTTGCTGGAGCACTTTTGCCATAATTTCTGTTAAAGATTTTTCATAGACCCCCAGAACGATATAATCCGTTCTTGCTGGATTGGTCAATGGTCCCAGGATATTGAAAACGGTCTTGACACCGAGCGCTTTCCGGACAGGTGCGACGTACTTCATGCTGGCATGATAACTCTGTGCGAACAGGAATGAAATCCCCGTAGCATCCAGGCAGGCTTTTGCCTGTTCCGGTGTGGATGTAATCTTTGCGCCGAGCGCTTCGAGAACGTCCGCCGCACCGCTCTTGCTGGACACACTCCGGTTGCCATGCTTGGCAACTCTTGCACCGGCTGCGGATGCCACAAATGCAGATGTCGTGGAAATATTGAACGATGCGCAACCGTCTCCGCCCGTTCCGACAATTTCAATGCTGTTGGCAGAATCCGGGACAATCTTTGCTTTCGCTCTCATGCCTTTGGCAAAGCCTGCGATTTCGTCAATCGTTTCCCCTTTCGTTGCCAATGCCGTCAGGACTGCGGCAATCTGTAATTGTGATGCTTCACCGCTCATGAGAATATCCATGCAATCTTCTGCTTCCTGCATTGTCAAATCCTGCTTCTGCATTAATTTGCTGTAGTAGGGTTTCAGATCCACATTGACATATTGGGGTGCATCATCTTCAAGTAATCCGGCAATGATCAGGAAATTTTTTAATAATTGCTTTCCATTATCTGTCAAAACTGACTCCGGATGAAACTGCAATCCATAAGTCTTGTGCGTTTTATGTGATACTGCCATAATCTGCCCATTTTCGTCCAGTGCTGTCACATAGAGACATTCCGGAAGCGTTTCTTCATCTGCAATCAAAGAATGATAACGTCCTGCTGTGAATGGACAGGAACAATGCCGGAACAGAGGATGTTTTTCTTCAAATTTGATACTGCTGGATTTGCCGTGCATGAGCTGTCTTGCCCGGATAATCCTGCCACCGAATGCCTGCACAATGGACTGATGTCCCAGACATACGCCCAGAATCGGAATTTTTCCGGAGAATTCCCGGATGACTTCGAGAGAAATCCCGGCAGATTCCGGATAGCCAGGACCTGGAGAAATCAGAATCGCTCCCGGATTTAATTGCCTGATCTCATCACAAGTAATCTCGTCATTGCGTCTTACGAAAATATCCGGGTACATTTTGCCGATATACTGGCATAAATTGTAAGTAAACGAGTCATAATTATCAATTACCAGAATCATGAATTTTCCGCCTCCCTGATTGCGTTAATCATAGCAGATGCCTTGTGTGTGGTTTCTGCAAATTCTTTTTCCGGATCAGAATCTGCAACAATCCCTGCACCTGCCTGGACGTAGGCTTTCTGATTCCGGAACAATACTGTCCGGATGGCAATGCAGGTGTTCATATCGCCGTTATAACCGAAGTAACCGACCGTTCCGCCGTAGAGACCACGCTTTCTGTTTTCGAGTTCGTCAATGATTTCCATTGCACGGACTTTTGGTGCGCCGGAGAGCGTACCTGCCGGCAATACAGAACGCAAAGCGTCAATCGGTCTGCAGTCCGGGCGAAGCTTGCCTTTCACATCGGATACTAAATGCATGACTTTGGAATAACGTTCCAGATACATGAAATTTGTGACTTCCACCGTGCCGAATTGACTGACTCTGCCCAGATCGTTCCTGCCCAGATCGACAAGCATGGTATGTTCTGCCTTTTCTTTTTCGTCAGCAAGCAGGGATTTTTCCAGTTCCAGATCCTGTTCCTGTGTCTTTCCACGGGGACGAGTCCCGGCAATGGGTCTGGTGGAAGCAGTCTGATCTGTGACTTTTACGAGCAGTTCCGGCGATGCACCGGCAATCTGATAATCCTTTGTCTTAAAATAATACAGATACGGCGACGGATTCGTGGCACGAAGTCTGCGATAGACTTCAAAGCTGTCCGGAGGATTGTCAATTTCAAAACGCTGTGATAAAACCACCTGGAAAATATCCCCAGATAAAATATGTTCTTTTGCAGTATTCACCATGGCTATAAATTGTTCTTCTGTGAAATTGGATCTGATTTGCAGGGAATCTTCAAACGGATAAGTTTCATGATGGCAGTCATAATTTTCAATTTTGACAGCAATTTCCTGTGCTCTATGCCATGCCCGTACGTACTGTTTTTGTAGATTCTGGTCTGTATGCAGATTGATAATAATATATGCATTGCTGTTTAAGTGATCATAAGCAACAAGTTCTTCATAATCAAATAAATGCATATCTGGCATATTGGTGTCATCTTCGGGGATTTTCACAAGTTTTTTCTCTGTGTATCTGACAGAATCATATGCAAAATAGCCGATCATCCCGCCTGTAAAATACGGCAGATCCTCGAATTTAGGAGAAGTCTGAGCATCCAGAATCGATTGCAATTTGCTGAACGGTTCAGAAATGGTAAGATTTTCGCAATTATTGATTGTATTTTCAATCACCTGCAAGGAAGATCCCTGCGCCCGGATTTCCCGGACAGGATGAAATCCAATAAAAGAATAACGATCCCACTGCGTGCCGTTGTTGATGCTTTCCAGGAGAAA
>CAMWWG010000057.1 GCA_947177935.1 uncultured Ruminococcus sp.
ATGCGTATTTGCATGCGTGCGGTGTGGATTATGTGACAGTATTTCAGGAAACTTATGATCTTGAAAAATATGAACAGCTCCACCTGGCAGGACATAAGCGAGTGTTTCCGTATCGGTTTGACGCACAGGAGCGTGCCTTAAGAGGCGGTATGCGTGGTGTTGCCGGATCGGCTCTGCTGGGATTATCGGATTTCCGGAAAGATGCGCTTGCAACGGCGCTTCACATGTATTATCTGCAAAGAAAATATCCACATGCGGAAATTTCTTTATCCTGTCCGAGACTGCGTCCGATTCTGAATAATCAGAATATTAATCCGCAGGATGTGCATGAAAAACAGTTATGTCAGATTTTGTGTGCTTACAGATTATTCCTGCCGTTCGCCGGAATTACGGTATCTTCCAGGGAAAGCAAGCGTTTCCGGGACGGGATTGTCAAAATCTGCGCAACAAAGATCTCCGCCGGCGTTTCTACCGGAATCGGCGATCATGAGAGCAAATACACCGGAAAAGAAAATACAATCCAGGAAGCTGAAGGTGATGAACAGTTCGAGATTAACGACAACAGAAGTTTTTCTCAGATGTATCAGGATATGTCTGCTGAGGGATTACAACCCGTTCTGAATGATTATTTATATATTTAATTTATTAATTTATTTTATAAATATTATGATAAAATTATTATGCGTCACAAACAGAAAGCTTTGCGAGGGGGATTTTCTGACAAGAATCCGGGAACTTGCAAAGTCCGAGATTCCCACCATCCTGCGTGAAAAAGACCTCCCAGAATCTGCATATCAGGAATTAGCCCGGCAGGCATTCCAGGAAAATCCGGAATTGATTCTGCATAGCTTTGTGCAAACTGCACAGGAACTGCAAGTTAAAAATATCCATCTGCCGATGCATCTGTTCCGGAATCTGGAACATCCCGGCAATTTCTCGAAAATCGGCGTTTCTGTTCATTCTGTCCAGGAGGCAGAAGAGGCAGAAGAACTCCATGCAGATTATCTCATTGCAGGGCATATTTTTCAAACAGACTGCAAGAAAAATCTGCCGCCACGGGGTCTGCAATTTCTGGAAGAAGTCTGCCGCAGTGTCCGGATTCCGGTGTATGCCATCGGTGGTATCTCTGCCGGAAATATCGGAGCTGTCCGGGATGCCGGTGCATCCGGGGCTTGTATCATGAGCGGATTCATGCAGTGTGAGAATATTGCAAAATTTCTGGAGGATTTTTTATGCGAATCAGACCCGAAGAATTGAAATTATATGCCATTACAGACAGAAATTGCCTGAAAAATGAGAATTTTGAACAATCCATTGAACAGGCGCTTGCCGGGGGTGTGACCTGTTTACAGCTCCGTGAAAAACATCTGTCCCGGCGGGAGCTGTTTGCACAAGCTGTTAAAGTGAAAAAAATCTGTGAAAAATATCATGTGAAGTTAATTATCAATGATGATTATGAAATTGCACTGGAATCTGGAGTGGACGGCGTTCACGTCGGCATTACGGATGCGCCTGTCGAAGAAATCCGGCGTCATGCCGGAGAAAATTTTATAATTGGTGCAACGGCGAAGACACTGGAGCAGGCAATTCGTGCACAGAATGCCGGAGCGGATTATCTTGGTGTTGGTGCCATTTTTCCATCTGGGACAAAGCCGGATGCCATCCGGATTACACCGGAAATCGTGAAACAGATCCGGAAAGCCGTTAAAATACCGATTGTGGGAATTGGCGGTATTACACAGGAAAATGTGTCATCGCTTGCGGAATATCACCTGGACGGGATTGCGGTTGTTTCCGCAGTATTCGGCTCTGATGATATTCAGAATGCTGCGGAGAATTTATTCAATATTTTAAATATTAAAATTTAATATTATTCTGTTAATTTATTACTATTACTATGAAAGGTTGGAATGATTGAAATCATGCGTACAACAAGTTATAAGACACAGATGGAAGCTGCAAAACAGGGGATTATCACACCGGAAATGCAAATTGTTGCAGAAAAAGAATTTATTGCTCCGGAAGAACTCCGGGATCTTGTTGCCAAAGGGGAAGTGGCAATTCCCTGTAATGTCCGCCATAAATCCATTTCCCCGGAGGGAATCGGCTCGAAACTCCGGACGAAAATCAATGTCAATCTCGGAATTTCCGGTGATGTGAAAGATTATGATGTCGAAATGCAAAAAGTGAATCTGGCGATTCAATTCGGCGCAGAGGCGATCATGGATCTAAGTAATTACGGAAAAACAAATCAGTTCCGCACAAAATTAATTGAACGCTCTCCGGCTATGATTGGGACTGTTCCCATGTATGATGTGATCGGTTATCTGGAGAAAGATTTGCTTGAAATCTCCGCACAGGATTTTCTCAAAGTCGTCCGGGCACATGCCGAAGAGGGTGTTGACTTTATGACAATCCATGCAGGTATTAACCGCAGAGCTGTGGAAGCTTTCATGCGTGACAAACGGCAGATGAATATTGTTTCCCGTGGCGGTTCACTCCTGTTTGCGTGGATGATGATGACCGGGAATGAAAATCCGTTCTATGAATACTATGATGAAGTGCTTGATATCTTGCATGAATATGATGTGACAATCAGTCTGGGGGATGCGCTCCGTCCGGGGTGCATTGACGATGCAACGGATGCCGGACAGATTGCGGAACTGATCGAACTCGGCGCACTCACAGAACGTGCCTGGGCAAAGAATGTACAAGTTATGGTGGAAGGTCCGGGACATATGGCAATGAATGAAATCGCTGCCAATATGAAACTCCAAAAGAGAATCTGTCACAATGCGCCGTTTTATGTTCTGGGGCCTTTGGTGACGGATATTGCACCGGGTTATGATCATATCACTTCGGCGATCGGCGGTGCGATTGCGGCGGCAAACGGTGCGGACTTTCTTTGTTATGTCACACCGGCGGAACATCTTCGTCTTCCGGATGCGGATGATGTCAAGGAGGGAATTATGGCAAGCAAGATTGCGGCACATGCGGCGGATATTGCCAAAGGTGTCCCTCATGCCCGTGACATTGACAACCAAATGGCAAAAGCCCGTCATGCGCTTGACTGGGAGGAAATGTTCAAAATCTGCATAGATCCCGAAAAGGCAAGAGCTTATTATGAGAGCACACCTATTGCAGAAAGGCACACATGTTCGATGTGTGGCAAGATGTGCGCTGTCCGGACAACGAACATGATTCTTAATGGCGAAAAGGTAGAATTTTGTTCTGAAAAATACTGAAAACAGCAAGTCCTGTGAAATTCATCACAGGACTTGTTTTTTATAATTTATTAGATATTTCAGATATTTCTTGAAAACAGAAAAACTCCCGGATAGGCAGACAAGCCATCCAGGAGCATATAAAATAAATTCTGATTTCCCTGATTTTAATGAATGCCGCTGACCGGACTTGAACCGGTACGGATTTTACTCCGAGGGATTTTAAGTCCCTTGTGTCTGCCTATTCCACCACAGCGGCAAATATAAGATGAATTTAAATTATTTAGACTTCATACAATTATGATTATAGCACAAAATCTTGGGTTTGTCAAGAATTTTTTTTGAAATTTTTTAATGAAATTTGATTAAAATTTTAGTGAATCTGCCGAAATTTATTTTTTTTCTGGATTTTTGTCATATTTCGAGCTTGTGAATTGTTTTATCAATGAAAGGCTTTGAATAATTTATAAGATTTGGTTAAGATTCGTCGCAGACTCTTGACAAATTTGCATCTTGATGTTATCATAAGAATGCAGGAAATTGAAATACATGAGGTGAGAAAATTTGCGCAAAAAAATCGTAAAATTCCTGGGAAGTTGGAGCTGGCTGCTGCCAAGTCTGGTCGGCGTTCTGATTTTCTTTGTGATCCCGTTTTGTGTTGTAATTTATTATTCTGTTCTGGATAATCCGATCTTTTCTAATTTTGTGGGACTGGAAAATTTCAAAAAATTATTCCAGAATACAGCATTTTTAAGGGCATGTAAAAATACAGGGATTTTCACGGCAATTGCCGTGCCTCTGTCAATTATAGTATCCTTGGCAATGGCATTCGGGCTGAATTCAAAAATTCCGGGAAAGAGCTGGATACGTTCCTGTTTTCTCTGTCCTTTGATGGTTCCCATTGCATCGGTTGTCCTGGTGTGGCAGGTAATTTTTCATTATCATGGAACACTGAATCAAATCACGGGCTTATTCGGGATAGAACCGATTGACTGGTTAAAGTCCAACTGGTCGTACCTGATACTGACGATCATGTTTCTCTGGAAGACATTGGGTTATAATATGATCCTGTTCATGTCGGCAATTGCCGGAATCCCGAAGAACATTCTGGAAGTTGCAGAACTGGAGGGCGCAAGTGAATTTTATCAGTTAATTCATATTAAATTAAGATATTTGTCGCCGACGATTCTGTTTGTGACAATTCTGTCAATTATCAGTTCATTCAAAATGTTCCGGGAAGTATATCTATTAACCGGGGACTATCCTTATGAGAGCATGTATCTGTTACAGCATTTCATGAATAACACGTTCAAATCACTGGATTATCAGAAATTATCCAGTGCTGCCGTGATCCTGTCGCTTGTCATGGTTGTGATGATGGGAATTTTGTATCTGATTGAACGCAAATACGGGGAGGATGTGGAAGAATGAAAATACACAGCAGCCGGAGATTCCGGAAGAATTTTCTGACCGGATTATTATTTGTGATTTCAGCAGCAGCGGCAATTTTATTTATCCTGCCAACGGTCTTTACAATTACGAATTCGTTCATGACAGAAAAAGAAATCACAGCGAATTATGGTGCAATGATCGAAAGCGCATCCGCAGATAAAAAAACATATATTTCAGAAGAACTCAATCTGAAATTCATCCCGGATTCTGTCAGCACTGCGCAATATTTATCTGTATTGTTCAAAAGTCCGGATTATCTGTTAAAATTCTGGAACTCTGTGATACTGGTTGTGCCGATCACAGTCTTTCAGGTGCTGCTTGCAACTGTGACAGCCTACGGATTTTCCAGATACCGGGGGAGAGTCCGGGAGATCATCTTTTTTATCTATATTATTTTAATGCTGATGCCTTATCAGGTGACACTTGTACCGAATTATCTGGTTTCGGATTTTCTGGGGATTCTCGGATCGAAATGGGCAATTATCCTGCCGGGGATTTTTTCACCGTTCAGCGTTTATCTATTGACAAAAGTCATGCGGCGGATTCCAAAAGCCTATTTTGAGGCGGCAAGACTGGATGGTGCAGGAGAAATTCAGATCTTCACCCATATCTGTCTGCCTTTGTGCCGCAGCTCCATGCTTTCCGTTGGATTACTGGTATTTATTGATTACTGGAACATGGTGGAACAGCCGTTGATTTTACTGGAAAGCGAAGATCAATATCCATTATCCGTATTTTTATCACAGATTAATTCCGGTGATGTAGGACTTGCCTTTGCGGTCGCCGTTGTCTACATGATTCCGGCATTGTTGTTATTTTTATACGGTGAAGAATACTTGGTAGAAGGCATCACTTACGCAGGTGGTGTCAAAGGCTGAGAATCATTATTTGATAATTTATAATAAAATATAAAATTCCGGAGGAAATTTTTATGGATGAACAGACAAAGAGCGCAAAACGCAGGGAAAGAATCAAAACATTTCTGATTATATTTCTGGTGATTTTATTATTGCTGACGTTTTTCTCGAATACGATTCTCAATCACAGTCTGCCGACAGTTTCTGCACAGTATGCAAGCTACGGCGTGATTACGGAGAAAATCCGTGGAACGGGTATTGTAACAGCAAACCAGAATTATGAAATCAAAGCCGACAGCACCCGTGTTGTTTCTTCCGTAGCTGTAAAGACGGGTGATGAAGTCAAGGCAGGGGACAAATTATTTGTCCTTGAGGCGGCAGACAATCAGGAAGCTATTCAGTTAGCAGAATCCGCTTTGCAGGAGGCAGAATTAGCTTATCAGAAAGCATTGCTGACAGTTGCGCCGGATTACACGGCACAGGATCAGGAAATTGCCAATGCCAGGGCAGATTTGCAGACTGCGATTAACAGATTGAATCAGGCAAAAAATCAGCCGGTCAGCAGTATTTCTGATGCGGCATATCAGCAGGCAAATGCGCAGGTCAGACAGCTTTCTTCCCAGATGGAAGAACTGAATACTTATCTGATATCTGTTTCTTCGGGAGAACTGGATGGCATTCCGGCACAATATCTGACAAATTTACAGAGTGCAAAGAATACTTTACAGAATGCAGAGAAAAAATTAGAGACAGCTCAGGCAAAGGCGGAATCTATTGTGCTTTTAGTCAGCTCTAAAGAATAAAATCATGCAATTCCTTGGAGGAA
>CAMWWG010000058.1 GCA_947177935.1 uncultured Ruminococcus sp.
ATGCCTGGAGTTAGATTTTGGAGCCTGTATGTGTAATATATTAAATTATGAAAAACAATGATAAATAGATGAAAATCAGCCGGATGTCAGAATGTTTTCTGTTGTCGCCGGAATGAGTTCAGTTCTATTTCGTCAAAGTCCGGCATAGACTACAACAGGACTTTTCCTAAAAACAACAATCGGAGGTCGAAAACATGTATCAGAAACGATTCAGTCCGGAGGGCACACTTCTGGACACGATGGAGAACCAAGCCGCTATTTCCAGCCCCCAGGCACTCATGCAGGCACAGCTGACAGGAAAAATCCTGGAAGCAAGAGTTACCATGTGCGATAGCAACCACAATATGTGGGTGCAATTGCCGTGTATGAAAGGCATGATTCCCAGAGAAGAGGGCGCTGTCGGGATTGCTGAAGGCGAACTGCGTGATATTGCCCTGATTGCAAGGGTCGGCAAACCGGTATGTTTCCGGGTACTTCGCACGGAACTCACAGAAACCGGCGAAGAAATTGCCATTTTGTCACGCCGTGCCGTGCAGGAGCAGTGCCGGGAACAATTTTTGTCTGCGCTTAATCCGGGGGATATTATTGACGCAAAAGTAACACATCTTGAACCATTTGGCGCATTCGTCGATGTAGGGTGCGGCATTGCATCCATGGTGCCGATTGATGCCATTTCTGTGTCCCGGATTGCCCACCCGTCAGACAGATTTGCAGTCGGTCAAAGCATCCGTGTCATCATCAAGGGTATGCAGGGCAAGAGAATTCTGCTCTCACACAAGGAATTGCTTGGCACATGGGAACAGAATGCGGCATTATTCCACGTCGGAGAGACAACGTGCGGCATTGTTCGTTCCGTTGAGAAATATGGCGTATTCATCGAGTTAATGCCCAATCTGGCAGGACTTGCGGAACTTCGTCAGCCTGTGGAAGTCGGACAGCGCACAAGCGTCTACATCAAGGCATTAATTCCGGAAAAGCTCAAAGTTAAGCTGATTCTGGTAGATGTCTGCGAAGGATCTGTTGCGCCGGAACCTCTGCACTACTTCTACGAGGGCGACCACATTGACCACTGGATTTACACACCAGAAAACGCAGGAAAATACATAGACACGGTATTTGATGGCAGTCTGGTTTAAATAAGATATAAAAATATATAATCATTCATAAAAATTCATCCTGTTCTTTGTCTGAACCGGTTTTTTTTTTTGAATTTTAAGATTCAAAATTTAAGATGATAATTGAAAGATTTCCTGTTCTATCTCCTGAACAGAAATATTTTTTTCCCAACGTTTTACTGGCTTTCCATTCCGGAATAACAGCACACAAGGCAGAGTCTTCACATCATATTTTTGTGCAAGCTCCGGATCTGCGTCTGTATTTACAGAATATGCCGTGATCTGTTCCGGATACTCTTCTGAGAACTGATCAAGTTCCGGTTCTAATGCTCGGCACGGTGCGCACCACGGCGCATAGAAATCTACAAGGACGGGCATTTCCTCACTGATTTCCAGGATTTCAAAAAAATATTCTTCTGATGTATGAAACAACATAATAACAATTCAGCTCCCGTTTATTTTATTTCTCTGAGTTTATTCTAACACAAATTATAATATCTGTCAAGCCAGAAAATCAGCAAACACTTCATTTTCCCTTATCACATAATCTGCTTTTGCCGCAGGATTACAATCCCGGATATAAATTCTCTCAGCCGGAAAGTATCTGTTTTCATATTTTTCCCGGATCTGCTGCTGACTGCCAATATAGCCGTCCCGTTTTAAAACTCTCTGCAATCTTGTTTCTTCAGATATATCTAAATAGATCATATAATCAAACATGCCCTGCAATTCTTCCCTCTGAAGAAAAATCCCCTCCAGAATCACAAGACTGCCGACCGGAATTGTAACTTGTTCCAGGAAATAACGATCATTTTCTTTGTTATAAAATGCAATCTGACGATGAAAATCCTGCCCATTCCGCAAAGGTTTTATGACATTCTGAATTAAATAATCATATCGCCATTGCAAATCATAATAACACTTCCATTCCGGGACATCCGGATTATACCGGACAGCCCTAGGATGAATGAAATCATCAATATGTAGAATTGTAATTTTGATTTTATTTTGATCCTGGAAATATCCGGATAATAATTCTGAAATTGTGCTTTTTCCTGCACCGCCAAGACCGTCAATCCCAATAAGAACAGTTCTGGACGAATTTTGTAAACTTTCTATTTTTCGGAATAATTTCTGCATATTGATATCCTCCGTATTTTAATCATATTTCATATTTCTAGTATAGCATATTCCAAGACAAAATGCAAGCATTTATTTGATCCTGCACTTGACAAATTCAGGATTCTGATGTAAAATAATAATAAATAACGCAGGAACAGTTTGTATTAATTTATATTCAATTTTATAAGGAGAAGCGATATCAATGAAAAAATTAAAAAATCTGAGAACCGTTGCCGGCATCATGACAGCTTCCATGTTGTTGACTGGCTTGCCCGTGATTCCCGTCAATGCGGAATCCGTTCAGCTTATCAATGACACATTTGAGGATGGATTCGGCACTTGGAAAGCCAGAACATCCGGGAGCACAACGCTGAGCCTGTCGGATACTTATGCACATTCCGGAGAAAAATCTCTCTATGTCAAGGATCGGACAATCAGTTGGAACGGCGCAGGCGCATCCATGATTGGTACAATGTACGCCGGAAAACAGTATGATTTCAGCGTTGCTGTGTTCTATGATGATGAACAGACCGGCGGTCAATCTCAGCAATTTAATCTGCAATGTCTGTACACGGACGCAGAGGGCAAAGAACGGTATTCGTTTATCGGACAGACCAATGCACAGGTCAATCAATGGAGCGAAATCCATGCAAGTTATACCGTCCCCAGTGATGCGACAAATATTGTTGTCTATGTAGAGGCAAGTACATTAAGCGATTTTTACATGGATGATTTTACCGTAGCCGGCGAGAAGACAGAAGATTCTGACAAAACTGACGGATTTTCAGATAACTTTGATGACGGGACTGTCATGGGCTGGCAGGTCAGAGGATCAAAGACGACACTGGAATTAACAGACAAATATGCACACAGCGGCAAATATTCGATTTATACGGACAATCGTGAACAGCTTTGGAACGGCGCAACCTGCAACAAAACGCTTGTCCTGGATGCCGGCGGTTATTATCAGTTTGGCTGCTGGGTACTCTATGACGGTGAAGCATATACAGACACGCAGAAATTCTCAATTAATCTGCAATATGATCTGGACGGCAAAGAAAATTATTATACTGTCTATACAGAAACAGCCAACAAAGGCGAATGGACTTATGTCGGCACGGAATGTACCATTCCGGAGGGTGCGGCAAATATCTATGTCTATGTCCAGACGGCGTATAAACCGGATGCAAGTGTCACTTCTCAGGATCTTATGGGATTCTATCTGGACGACGTCAGCGGTACAAGACTGCCGGATCCGGCAATTCAGGAAGATATTGCTTCGCTCCAGGATGTCTATGCAGATTATTTCAAGATAGGCTGTGCCGTGGCAGGCAGTGAATTCACGCAGAGCACAACAAAAGATTTAATCCTGAAACATTACAACAGCGTGACAATCGGCAATGAATTAAAACCGGAAGCCGTTCTGGATCAAACTGCAACGCTTGCTTACATGCAGGAACACGGCGGCGACCAGACCAATCCTCAGATTTCTTTGAAACAAGCAGCAGATATGCTGAAATTCTGCGAAGAAAATCAACTTGACGTCCGGGGGCATGTTTTAGTATGGCACAGTCAAACGCCGGACTGGTTCTTTAAAGAAAATTATGATGCCTCGGCAGATTTTGTTTCTCCGGAAATCATGGATCAGCGCATGGAAAATTATATTAAAAATATCATGGATGCCATCAAAACACAGTATCCAAATCTGAATGTCTATGCCTGGGATGTTGTCAACGAGGCAGCGTCCGATTCTGGTACAATGCGGAATCCCGGCGCTTACAGCCAGGGAGACGGCTCTTCCGGTTGGGTGAGTGTCTACGGTGACCAGAGCTATATCAAAAAAGCATTTACATATGCCAGAAAATACGCACCGGAGAACTGCAAATTATTCTATAATGACTACAACGAATACAGCGAGAATAAATTAAATTATATCCAGAGCGATATTTTGCAGGAACTTGTTGACAATAAATTAATTGACGGCATGGGAATGCAGTCACATATTGGTATGAGTTCGCCGTCCATTGCACAGTATGAATCAGCTCTCAGGAGCTATGCTGATATGGGTCTGGAAATCCAGATTACAGAACTGGACATTGCATTGCGTTCCAATTCGGATGAAGATCTGCTGGCATTAGCAGAACGTTACCGGGAATGCTTTGACATGTTCAAAAGAGTCAAAGACGACGGCGTGAATCTGTCCGCTGTGGTACTCTGGGGCATTACGGACTCTACAAGCTGGATTGGCGGTTATCCGTTGTTGTTTGATAAAAATTACCAGGCAAAAGCGGCTTACTATGCTGTGATCGACACAGATGCACCTGTGCAGACAATTCAGAATGCAAGAGCTTATATCTGTGATGCAAATCATACTTTGCAATTTGCACTGGATGCACAGGCAGAAAATGCAATCGGCAAGGCAGGGTCTTTTAAAGCCGTCTGGGATATCGAAAAACAAGCATTGATTCTGCATGTTAATGCAAATAAAGCAGGAAAATTAGATATTTTCAGCGATTACCTGAATCAGCCGGGAGAACCGGAAGAATATGTTGTCAAGGCAGGAGACAACGAGATTACAGTTTCATTCGCACATGTCGACAGCAAAGTTTTTACTGCCGGTGATACCTTGCGTTTTGATCTGGTATTAAACGGGACTGCCTGGAATTCCTTGGGAGATCTCACAGAATCCAGTTACGGCAAGATCACGATTGCAGAGATTCCGGCTTATGCAGAGGCGACACAGGGGACGCCGGAAATTGACGGCAAAATTGATGCAATCTGGCAATCTGCTAATTCTATTAATATTAATCAATTCTCCCTTGGCGAGGGTGCAACTGGTACAGCAAAATTGCTCTGGGATCATGATTATATTTACATTCTTGCAGAAGTAACAGACCCTGTGCTGAGCAAAGCAAGCGTGAATGTTTATGAACAGGACACCGTTGAAATTTTCCTGGATGAAAATAATCATAAAACATCTGCATATGAATCCGATGATATTCAGGTCAGAACGAATTATGATAATGAAAAATCCGTGACAGATGGGCTGAGCACAGATGCGTTTGTTTCTGCAACAGCCAAAACAGATACCGGTTATCTGGTGGAATTTGCAATTCCGTCCACACTCGGCGGATTCCGGGCAAACCAGGTTGTTGGATTTGATGCACAGATCAACGACGATGGTACAGGTGACGGCAAGCGGACGGCGATTTCCAACTGGTACGATATGACCGGGATGGGTTACACAGACATGTCTGGACTGGGCATTCTGAAACTTGTCGGCGAAGAAAGCACACTGCCGGGTGATGCCAATACAGACGGTATTGTGGACATCAGCGATGTAGTTCTGATGAACAGAATCTATGTCGGCGTAGATAAAGCCAGTGAACAGGGACGCAAAAACGGTGATGTCGATCAGAGCGGAAAAATTGATCTTGCCGACTCCATGCAGGTGCTCCGTTATCTGGTACACCTGATTGACCATTTTGAGACAGAATCCTGAATTTATGCGTGTGAAAAATCAGAAATATAAAGGCGTTTTATTCATCATCTGTTCAGCATTCTGTTTTGCTGTCATGAATGCCTGTGTAAAATTATCGGGCGATCTGCCGTCTGTTCAGAAAAGTTTTTTCCGGAATTTCATTGCATTGCTCATCGCCGGAACGATCTGTCTGAAAGACCGCAGACAGATCCAGATCCCGAAAGGCAGTCTGCGTTGGCTGATTCTGAGGGCATCCCTGGGAACGGTCGGCATTCTGTGTAATTACTACGCACTGGACAGGCTTGTCCTGTCGGATGCCTCTATGTTAAATAAAATGTCTCCGTTTTTTACAATTTTGTTTTCCTGGATTTTATTGAAAGAACAGCTCCGTCCGGCACAGGGCGGTGCAGTTCTGCTTGCGTTTATCGGAAGCCTGTTCATTATCAAACCGAATCTGGATTTTTCGGATTTCGGATCGTCACTGATTGGTTTGACCGGTGGAATTGCCGCCGGGTGTGCGTATTCTATTGTGAGAATTCTGGGACAAAAAGGCGTTCCTAAAAATTTTATCGTGTTGTTTTTCTCCGGATTTTCCTGTCTGGTGACATTGCCGTTCCTGAT
>CAMWWG010000059.1 GCA_947177935.1 uncultured Ruminococcus sp.
GATAAGATCTGTTAAGATCCGTTTTCAGAATTCAAGATTTATTCATGAATTATCTATATTTTATCTATATTTTTATGCGATACTGTAAGAGTGTATGTCCTGATCCGGACAGGCTGTTTATTTATCCGGAAGAAAGGAAATTTTTCTATGGTTCAAATCAAGAATCTGTCAAAATATTATGGCAGAAATCCGGCTGTCAAGGGCATTGATTTTGAAATCCGGGACAATGAAATCCTTGGTTTTCTTGGTCCGAACGGCGCCGGAAAATCCACCACAATGAATATCATTGCCGGATATCTCCCCTCCACCGGCGGAACAGTCACGATCAACGGCTTTGATATCACAGAACAGGCATCCGAAGCAAAGAAGTGCATCGGCTATCTGCCGGAAATTCCCCCTGTCTATCCGGATATGCGTGTCGAAGAATATTTAAATTTCGTTGCCGGTCTCAAAGGTGTTCCCCGTTCGGAACGCAAAAATCAGGTCGAAACTTCCATGAAACGCCTGAATATTACCGATATGCGCCGCAGACTCATCCGGAATCTGTCCAAAGGCTACAAACAGCGTGTCGGATTTGCACAAGCCCTGCTTGGCAATCCCAAAATTTTAATCCTGGATGAACCAACAGTAGGACTTGACCCGACACAGGTCATGGAAGTGCGGAATTTAATTCTGGAATTGAAAAAAGATCACTCCATTATTTTCAGCTCCCACATTTTGGCAGAAGTCAGCGCTGTCTGTGAACGGGTCGTCATCATTAATAAGGGCGAAATCATGGCAATTGATACGATTGAGAATCTGGAACGGAGTATGACGGCAGACACGGTTCTGGATCTGACGGCAGACGGTGAACCGGAAAAAATCACCCGTCTTCTGAAAGACGTCCGGGGCGTGAATGCCGTTTCAGAAATCAAAGAAATTTCCCCCGGACGAAACTCCTATCAGGTCGAATTACAAAGTGAATCCGTCCGGGATGAGATCATGTCCGTCCTGCTTGCGAATCAATGCAGTATTGTGGAAATCAAACTTGCGAAACTCAGTCTGGAACAAGTATTCCTGAAACTGACCTCACAGGGGAAAAAACGCACCAGTTTGCAGGAACTGCTCTCCGAAATGCCGGATTATCCGGATAATCCCTATAATCAGGAGGTATAAATTTCTATGTTCTCACTCTATAAAAAAGAATTGCAGTCGTTTTTCTATTCACCGTTTGCGTACGTCCTCACGGCGCTGTTTATGCTGATTTTCAGTTTTGCGTTTGTGACTTCCATTGCATCCATGGACAGCAACACGCTGAAATTCTCATTTCCGGATATTTTTTATAATAATTTCTTTTATTTTATTTTTATTATCCCGATTCTGACCATGCGTTCCTTTGCAGACGAACGCCGGGGCGGAACGGAAGTGCTCCTGCTGACAAGTCCGCTGAGCGTGACGCAGATCGTTCTTGCAAAATTCCTGTCGATTATCACAATTTTTCTGGTAATGATGCTTGCATCACTGTTCTTCCCGATCTGGACGGCTGTCACAGGACAAGTCATGTGGTCGTCCCTGATTTGTGCATACTTAGGATTTTTCCTGTGGGGAATGGTCTGCATTGCCCTGGGAATGCTGTTGTCATCCCTGACGGGAAATGCAATTATTTCGGCGATTCTTGGTGAAATTATCATGGAAGGCATGTTATTAGCCGACAGTCTTGGCGGAACAGCATTAATTAACGCTTATCCGCATTTGAATTCCGTGATTAGCTGGGTTTCCATGCAAAGAAGATTTGTCTATTTTTCGCAGGGAATGTTCCGTCTGGAAGATCTGATCTTCTTCCTGAGTGCGGCGGCTGTTGTCATCTGCTGGAATATCATTGCCATTGAGAAACGCCGGTGGAGTCATAGTTAAATTTTTTAAAAATTTAAATTATTATTTATTATTATTTTAATTGATTATAATTATTTTAGAAAGGTGTAAAGCATGGAACAACAAGAGAAAAAATTCAAGAATCTCAAAAACCGTAAATTTACGGCGTATGCCATGATTCTTGCCGTTCTGGCGCTTGCGGTTGCCATTCCGTTGAATCTCCTGGCAAGCAGACTCAATATTATCTGGGATATGACGCCGGCAAAACTCTATGAATTGTCTGACACAACAAAAGAGTATCTCAAAAATCTGGACAAACAAGTAGATTTCTATTTTCTCATGGATATGGATCAACTGTCTACGGATGACAACAGCATGGCGCTGTATTATTCCCTGAAACAGTATTCTGAATACGAGAATATTAATTTGATTGATTTTGATCCGGACACCAATCCGGAACTTGTCAATCAGCTCCGGGAAGACGGCTATAATCTTTCAATTGGCGACATGGTATTCCACTGTGACGGCAGATCCAAACACGTCCAGGGTGTCAGCATGTATCAATATGAAGTATCTTATGATGATAATAACAATTCGATAATAGAAGCCGCCTACTTCCGTGGTGAAAACTACATTACCGGCGCAATCAATGCGGTAGCCTCCGGAAAGGAAGCCTCTGTTTACTTTCTGACCGGTCACGGCGAAAAATCGCTCTCCGATAATTACACAAAATTCAACGAAAATATGCGCAATATCAATTATAATGCCCAGGAACTTGACCTGAAGACAATGGATGCTGTTCCTGAAGATGCGGCAATCCTGATTGTTGCCGCTCCACAGTATGACCTGAGCAATGATGAAACCAGATTACTTAATAATTATCTGGATAACGGCGGCAATATCTGTTTTCTGATGTCCCCGAACGAGAATGAAATTGCTTATAAAAATATGGAATCCATCATGAACGATTTCGGGATTGGCATGGATTACGATCTTGTCAAGGAAACGGATTCCAGTCTGTACGTCAGCGGCGATCCTTATACTTACCGTGTCAGCATTGTCCGTAATGAAGACACAGATGTGGATCTCACCAGTGAACTTGCGGACATGACGGATAACGGTCTTGCCGCATTCATGAGCAATTCCCGGAGTTTCTATCAATATCTTGGCTCAGAAGATACCTCCATTCAGGTTGGCACACTGCTTCAGACAATCGCTGATACGGATGATTATGGCTATTCCAATGCAACTGCCGTTGGCGAACCTTATGGCGGTACAGATCCGCTTGCGGAAATGATCCAGGGACAACCGCTTGATCTTGCGATGTATGCCGTCAGCAGTTCCCGGAACAATGCCAAAGTCTTTGTCATGGGCAATGCTGAATTCATTGATGATGACAATGTCAAGGAAGATTACATGATTATTCCGGTTTATCTCATGCTGTCCAACATGACATGGATGTATGACAGCGATTTGCTTCTGGATATGGGAATTTCTGACAAAGAAAGAAATTATGATTCCATGCTGATCAATTCTGAATCCGCAGCCAATTCCACTATGATTATCTTTATCGTCGTGCCTGTTCTCGTTGGTCTTTCCGGCGCTGGCGTCTGGATCAAAAGGAGGTACTCCTGATGAGCATCAAAAAAATTCGTGCGCTGATCATTGCACTTGTCGTCCTGGCGGCGCTCTCTATCACGGCATATCTTGCCGTTGACAAAATCAAAACCAACGAAGAAAATCAGGAATTACAAGAAGCACAGTCCCTGAATCTGTTTTCATTTGATTCTAATGCCGTCAATCAGGTACAGATCCAGAATCCGGACGGAAATTTTACCATTCAGACGACAAGCACAAGCTGGGAGATCACAGAATCCAGTTACGCTTATGATTTCACGCTGAATGCCTATTATATCAACAGTATCTGTTCTTATATGAGCGATCTCACAGCGCTGAAAAAACTAGACGTTCCGGCAGAAGAACTCCCTAATTACGGATTCTCTGATCCCGTCACGGTTACCTGCTATGATACCAGTAATATTGCCTACACAATCTACATTGGCAACCCTGCCGCTACCCAGGAATACTATTATGCCATGCGCCCAGATGATCCGGTTGTCTATGAAATTGATTTCAATGAGGGCGATGTGCTCCGGGGTGGTATGACTTATCTCAGGAGTCATGCGCTTCTGGACTGCTCGGATGTGGATATTACCTCCGTCAGGCTTGAACGGGATTCCGACGTCGTGTTTGATCTTCTCCGGGAAGAAAACACCTGGGAAATGTTGGAACCACTCCCGAATGCACAGGTGCATTCCGCCAATATTAATTCTTATCTGACATCCGTGACCAGAACCGAAGTTGAAAATTTCGTAAAAGTCGTGGAAAACAGTGCGGATCTTGTAGAATATCATCTTGACCATCCGGCTTGTACCCTCACTGTGAAAACGAATTCCGGAGCAACCACGACAATTGATTTTGCGGCATTCGATTCCACTGACAAAAGCATTTATCTTGTGATTGAGGAAACCGGACAAATTGCCACCTTACCCGCCAATAGCGCCGGATTTCTTCAGACACAGCCTGCGGAATTGCTGAGTGATAAAGTATTCTCTCCTAACTTTGAAGATGTCAGCAAACTGGATATTCAAGTGGATGATCTGAAATTCTCCATGATCATGGATCATGAAGAAAAAACGTATTTGCTGGATGATCTGAATCTTTCTGAACAGGAACAATCCATTCTGAACCTGTATCAGTTTTTGTTTAAGACAGTCTCCAATATCAGCTATGATTCCCTGGATCTGGAAAATCCGGATTCTGAAACAGATTCCAATCCGGATTCTGTGGCTGATCCCACGGTTCTCTTTACTTACACCATGCTGGATGGATCTGTCCAGGAAGTTAGTCTGATCCCCATTGATGATACTTACTATCAGGCTTACATCAATGATGAGTATTCCCACAAGATCGTCCGCAGACGTTCCCTCAGTGGCAGCACCGGAGTCCTCACTTATTATGAGAAAATGACGGATGCGCTTGCAGAACTGGATCTGATGCCGGATTCTGATCCGAATTCCACAGAATCCGAATCATAAATAGAAAGCAATAAAATCCGCCTCCGAGCGGATTTTTTATGCACTATCAACACGCTGATATAAAAAAGCAGACACTTCCCTTTTTCAGGGAGCGTCTGCCTGATTTCTGATATTTTTATTCATTCAGCATTTTCTTTGCCGTATTGATAATATTCTCCGAAGATAAGCCAAATTTTTTCAGCAGATCCACTGCTGGACCGGAATACCCGAATTCGTCATTGACACCAATCCGGACAACCGGCACGGGGCAATTTTCAGAAACACACTCCGCAACGGCACTGCCAAGACCGCCGATAATACTATGCTCCTCAACCGTCAGAATTTTTCCGGTCTCCTGAGCGGCTTTTAAGATAATTTCCTGATCTAACGGCTTGATTGTGTGGATATTAATCACTCTTGCAGAAATACCCTGCTCCCGGAGCGCGTCAGCAGCTTCTACAGCTTCGGCAACCATCAGACCTGTTGCAATAATTGTCAAATCATCGCCATCCCGGAGCGTGACGCCCTTGCCCCACTGGAATTGATAAGTTTCCGGATCATTCAGCACCGGCACAGCAAGCCGGCCGAATCGCATATAGACAGGACCTTGATACTGAACCGCCGCTTCAACTGCGGCTTTTGCCTCCACATCATCACAGGGAACAATCACTGTCATTCCCGGAATTGTCCGCATTAATGCAATATCTTCATTGCACTGATGCGTTGCGCCGTCCTCTCCGACGGAAATTCCGGCATGTGTTGCACCGATTTTGACATTTAGATGCGGATAGCCGATCGAATTGCGGACAATTTCATAAGCTCTGCCTGCGGCGAACATCGCAAACGTGCTGGCAAAAGGAATTTTTCCGGATGCTGCCAGTCCTGCCGCAACACCCATCATATTTTCTTCGGCAATTCCACAATCAAAGAAACGTTCCGGATAGGCTTTCTTAAAAATCCCAGTCTTTGTTGCAGCGGCTAAATCCGCATCCAGAACAACCAAATCTGGATATCTCTCTGCAAGTTCCGTAAGCGCCTCGCCGTAACTTTCCCTGGTTGCTTTTTTCTTAATTTCTTTTACCTCAGACATGATGATCCCTCCAGTTCTGCAAGTGCTGTTTCTAATTCCTGCATTGCCTGTGCGTATTGTTCAGCATTGGGTGCAGCACCATGCCAGGAAACTTGATTTTCCATGAACGAAACGCCTTTTCCCTTGATGCTTTTCTGGATGATCGCAACGGGCTTTCTGGTAATCTGGTCAGCCTCCGTGAATGCCTGTTCGAGCTGATCGAAATCATGGGCATCCTGTACCACAATCACATGCCATCCAAATGCCCGGTATTTCTCGTCAATAGGCTCAGGTGAGCAGACTTCTGTAAGTTTTCCATCATTCTGCACGCCATTATTATC
>CAMWWG010000060.1 GCA_947177935.1 uncultured Ruminococcus sp.
CTGTTATTATATTGGTTAATATCATTTCAATTAATGATATCAATGGTATATATTTTTGGAATATCCGTCTTTTTGAGCTTGAAGATATGTTAAATACTAAAGAATTTTTCACTGTATTTGCATTGATCATCATTCTTATATTTCAGATTCCTATGTATAAAATTTGTAAAGTAAAAAATCTTGACAACTTTGCATACAAAATGATATATTGGATTGTTTCAGTGATTTGTAGTTGTTTCACTCTGATATTTTGGGATAGGATTGATTGGAAGGTGTTTGATTTAATAGGTTCTCTCTTATTCAGATAACAAAAAAAGACTGAAACATCAGTCTTTTCTTGCTTTTCAGAGGCGCCACCCGGATTTGAACCGGGGATCATGGTGTTGCAGACCAACGCCTTACCACTTGGCTATAGCGCCGAAAAAAATGGAGCGGATTACGAGGCTCGAACTCGCTACCTCCACCTTGGCAAGGTGGCGCTCTACCAGATGAGCTAAATCCGCATTGACGACCTGGATGAGACTCGAACTCACGACCTCCGCCGTGACAGGGCGGCGTTCTAACCAACTGAACTACCAGGCCAAAGCGAAGTGGAAACTATAGGGCTCGAACCTATGACCCTCTGCTTGTAAGGCAGATGCTCTCCCAGCTGAGCTAAGCTTCCAGATCGATTTGTCATATTTTTTTGTGTCTCTCAAGGGCTCTCCCCTGATGACTTTATTATTATAGCACACTTTTCCGGATTTGTCAAGTGTTTTTTCAAAAAAATTTTAAAAAATTTGAAAAAAATTACCGACATTCCGAAAAACGCCGATAATTCTATAAAATTTTAAAAAAATATTTTTTATCAATCCACAGATTTCAGCGATTCCGCCATGTTGATCCTGTCCAGTTTGATTTCCATAAAGAAATTAATAATCAGATTAAACAGGAATGTCAGCGCAATGCTGTACACAAAACTCATGGGCAGAATCCGGATCTTGAAAGATACCATATCCACGACAATCTGGAGCATAATAAATCTGTGCAGGAACACGCCCAGGATTAAGCCGACGGCGATTCCCAAAGCTGTCAGGAAGATATTTTCCCGCAGGACATAAGCAGAAGTTTCATTCCGGAAAAATCCCAGAACTTTAATCGTGGCAATTTCCCGGATTCTCTCTGTAATATTAATATTTGTCAGATTATATAAGACAACGAATGCCAGACCGCCGGCACAGATAATTACCAGTAACACAATATATTTCAGACTGTCCATCATATTTGCCATACGGGTTTTTAAATCCTGGAACAAAACAATCGCTGTCACAGAATCATTGCCGGCAATTTCCGCCGCCACCTGGTACTGATCGACATCTTCCAGGAAATTCATGTAGATCGTATTTTTTTCCGGTGAAACAGAAAGCTGTTTCTCCATTGTTTCCGGAAGAATATAAACATAATTATAAACATGATTTTCAAATATTCCTGTTACAGTCAGATGCAGCTCCTGCATGTCCTCATTCCGGAGCGTGATTTCATCCCCGACAGCGACTCCATAACGTTCTGAAATGCTGTTGCTGACAATTGCCTGATCCATGCCGGGAAATGCAAGCGGTTCTTGTTTGATCGTGTGGAAATCCAGATAGGGATGCATATCCCCGAATGGTGCAAGCAAGGAAATTGCCTTAATTTTATCACCAGCAAGCAGATCCCAGGAAGCTTGATGCAGATAAATAAATTCCTGTGTCTGCTGATCCAGAATTTTTTCAAGATTCTCAAAATTTCCGGAATTTTCTGCTTTTTCTGATTTCAACGTTGCCTGTGCATCTGCAATTAAAATTTCTGTATACTGCACATCCGCAAAGCCTGCAATGGAATCATTGACACCAAAGCCAGTTAATAATAACGCTGTACAACCGCTGATGCCGACAATCATCATGAAAAATCTGCGTTTGTATCGGAAAATATTCCGGACAGAAACTTTATGTAAAAATTTCAGCCGATTCCAGAGAAACGGAAGATATTCCAGGAACACACGCTTTCCGGCTTTTGGCGCTTTCGGACGCATTAACCCTGCGGAAGTCTCTGCCAGTTCATGACGGCAGGAAATCCATGTCGTTCCCATGGAACAAAGCAGAGATGCGCCCAGGGATGCAAGCGCAAGTTTCCAGTCAAATAAATATTCCATCGGGATGGGTGTATACATCAGTTCGTAAGACATCCAGATCACATAGGGGAACACCGCCGTTCCGACGAAATAGCCAATTACACAACCAATCAGGGATGCGCTCCCGGAATAGGTCAGGAATTTTCCCATAATTGCGAATTCAGAATAGCCCAGTGCCTTGAATGTTCCAATCTGGGTACGCTGTTCTTCAACCATCCGGCTCATAGTCGTCATGCAGACCAGAGCGGCAACCAGAATGAAAAAAATCGGGAATACTTTGGCGATCTGCTCCACAATCTGGGAATCGCTCTCAAAGCAGACATAACCAACGTTTGTATTACGATCCAGAACATAGCTATCCGGCTTTTCAAGCTCTGCAATTTTTTCTTCTGCATCTGCAATCTCTTTTTCGGCATCTGCAATTTTCTCATCGAATTCCTGTTTGCCGTCCTGATATTCTTTTTGTCCGTCAGTGAATTCGGTTTTGCCGTCCTCAAATTTTTGTCTGCCTTCTTCGTATTCCTGTAATCCGGCTTCATAATCTTTCTTGCTGTCCTGGAATTTTTTCAAGCCGGATTCATATTCTGTTTTGCCGTCCTGATAAGTTTTTTCCGCATCCTGATACTGTTGCAAGCCGGATTGATACTCTTGTTCACCGGTCTGATATTCCAGAAGTCCTTGTTCATAAGCAAGCCGTCCGGCATCTAATTCTTCTTGTGCCTGTTCCAGTGCCTGCAAACCGGCAGTTAATTCTTCCTGTTTCTGATTTAAAAATGCTTGCTGAGAATTCAGCTCCTGTTTGCCGGATTCTAGTTCTGCTCTTGCATTCTCTAACTGGATTTGTCCGGCTTCCAGTTCTGCTTGTGCTGCAAGTAACATCTGTTTCTGTTCTTCCGGGAGATACTCCCACATTGTCTGTGCCTGCGCAAATTGATTCTGGAATTCCTGCTGTTTCACAGCAAATGCAGATTCCTGCTGAATCAATAAAATTTCTGACTGTTCCAGAACGGCACGGGCATCATCAAGCTGTCTCTGTCCATTCTGAATTTCAATTTGCCCGTCTTCCAACTGTTTCCGGGAATCTGCAATCTGCTGTTCGCCTTCTGATAATTCCTGTTCAGAATCCAGTAACTGTTGTTTTGCAGAATCCAGTTCCTTCCTGGCATCTTCCAATTCCTGCTTGGACTGATCTAATTGCTGTCTGCCGTCATCCAGTTCTTTTTCTGCATCGTTCAATTCCTGTTCGGCATCAGAAAGCTTTTGTTTGCCGTCATCCAATTCTTCCCTGGCATCTTTTAATTCCTGTTCTGCATCGGATAATTCTTTCTCAGCATCCGATAATTCCTGCTTTGCATCAGATAATTCCTGTTCGCCGTCTTTTCGCTTGTCATGGAATTCTTTCTTTGCATCGTCTAATTCTTCTTGTGCATCTGCAAGAATCCTGCGATAACGCTCTTCTGCCTGGATCTGTGTCAGATTCTCCCAGACAGCATCTTTTTCTTCCATGAAATTTTTATATTCCTGAGAATATAACACGTCATCCCGGTCAAACCGGATAAAAATCTCAGAATAATAATCCAGATCAAAATCTTCCGGCAAAATATACACATATCCTGCAACGTTTCCGTTGCCGATTGAAGTCGTGCCACGCTCAAAATTGACATAATAAGAAGAATACGCCGTTCCTACGACAGTGAGTGTCTCGAATCCGAGAGAATCCAATGTATCTTCAGAATTATCCGGCGAAACTTGAAGCACATCCCCAATCTGGAGATCCATTGTCCCGGCATCCGCAAGACATTCCCCGGAATGTTCCGGCAAGCGCCCTTCTGCAATCTGGATTTGATTGACATGTTCCGGGAGAGAATGTGTCTTGCAGACAAATTCAGTTTCATTCTCATCTTCATCAGAAAGATATAAAATATCCAGTGTATTAGAACCTTCTGCATAACGTACATTCGGCTGATTTTTAAATATTTCTACATCCTGGTCTTCCCATCCTAATGTAGACAGCAATCTGTAATCATAAAATTGATATTCCTGCAAGAATCCGTTCACAGTGTGAATCATTGCTGGGGTCGTAATCCGGACACCCGTAAAAAATCCCACACCGAGCGCAATAATTGCCAGGATTGCAAAGAATCGTCCGAATGTGTGCCGAATTTCCCGGAATGTTGTTTTCTGCATTGCTTTCATCGCCATTGTTATCACCATTCAATTTCAGAAACATCTACAATATTCTGATTTTTATACATGCTTTCGACCGTGCCGTTGCGCACGGTGATAATCCTGTCAGCCATTGCCGCCAATGCCTGGTTATGCGTAATCACAACAACGGTCATGCCAGTATTTCTACAAGTGTCCTGCAATAATTTCAATACAGCTTTTCCCGTGTGATAATCCAATGCGCCGGTGGGTTCATCGCATAATAATAACTTCGGATTTTTGGCAAGCGCCCTCGCAATTGCCACACGCTGCTGTTCGCCGCCGGAAAGCTGTGCCGGAAAATTCTTCATCCGGTCTTTTAATCCAACCTGTTCCAGTACTTCTCTTGCGTCCAGGGGTTCACGGCAGATCTGTGCCGCAAGTTCGACATTCTCCAGTGCTGTCAGATTCTGTACCAGATTATAGAATTGGAATACAAAACCGACATCGTAGCGCCGGTATGCCGTGAGTTGTTTTTTATTCAGGAAAGAAATTTCCGTTCCGTCTAGCTGCGCACTCCCACTTGTCAGTGTATCCATACCGCCCAGAATATTGAGAATTGTCGTCTTGCCTGCGCCGGATGCACCAACAATCACACAGAATTCGCCTTTTTCAATTTCAAAATTCACATCCCGCAAAGCCTGGATTTCCACTTCTCCGGTGTGATAAACCTTTTTGACATGTTCAAATTTTACATATGCACTCATAATAATTTAATGACTCCTAATACAAAAAACGGCAGTTCTGCAACTGCCGTTTTTCAGATTCTGCTTTTTACAGACCGGATTAGCCCAGTTCAGCAAAATACTTGATTGTTCTTACCATCTGGCTTGTGTAAGAATTCTCATTGTCATACCAGGAAACAACCTGTACTTCATAGAGACCCTCACCGATTTCAGCAACCATTGTCTGTGTTGCGTCGAACAGAGAACCATATCTCATGCCGATTACATCAGAAGAAACGATCGGATCTTCATTGTAGCCGAAAGATTCAGAAGCAGCAGCCTTCATAGCAGCATTGATGCCCTCTTTTGTGATGTTCTCGCCCTTGACAACTGCTGTCAGGATGGTAGTAGAACCTGTCGGAACAGGAACACGCTGTGCAGAGCCGATGAGCTTGCCGTTGAGTTCCGGAATTACCAGACCAATTGCCTTAGCAGCACCTGTGGAGTTCGGAACGATATTTGCAGCGCCTGCTCTTGCTCTTCTCAGGTCACCCTTTCTGTGAGGACCATCGAGAATCATCTGATCGCCTGTGTAAGCATGAATTGTGCTCATGATACCGGACTGAACAGGAGCATAGTCATTCAGAGCTTTAGCCATCGGAGCAAGGCAGTTTGTTGTGCAGGATGCAGCAGAAATGATTGTATCATCTGCTGTGAGTGTGTTCTCGTTTACGGAGAATACAACTGTCTTCAGGTCGTTACCAGCCGGAGCGGAAATAACAACTTTCTTAGCGCCTGCATCAATGTGTGCCTGGCTCTTTTCTTTGGAGCAGTAGAAACCTGTGCACTCCAGAACAACGTCAACGCCCAGTTCACCCCAAGGCAGATCAGCAGCCTTAGCCTCAGCGTAAATTTTCAGTGTCTTGCCGTCAACTGTAATTGTGCCAGCTTCGTCATCAGCAGAAACTGTGTGGAGATTCTCACCGATTCTGCCTGCATAGCCACCCTGTGCTGTATCATACTTCAGCAGGTGAGCAAGCATGGAAGGCTTTGTCAGGTCATTGATGGCAACAACCTCGTAACCCTCTGCGCCGAACATCTGACGGAACGCCAGACGACCGATTCTTCCGAAACCGTTAATAGCAACTTTTACTGACATTGGAAATTACCTCCTAAAATTTTTTACATATTTATTTTACACCAAATTGAAAAAAAACGCAAGTGTTTTTGGAAGAAAAATCATAAAATTTTATACAATCAT
>CAMWWG010000061.1 GCA_947177935.1 uncultured Ruminococcus sp.
ACATATGCAGAACTGCATCCGGATTCTGAAAGAAAAAAATCCGCCCGTCCGGCTTGTGTGTTCTGTAGATCGAATCTGTTCACATTGTCCGCATTGTCAGGATGTAATCTGCGACAGCGATTGTAAAGTCCAACGTTATGACAAGACAGTTCTGGATTTTTGCAATCTGGAAGAACATCAGATTTTGAATTGGAGAGATTTTCATAAAATTGTCCGTGAAAAAATTCTGAATTCTAAAAATATTGCAGAAATCTGCATTGACTGTCAATGGCTTGCAGTTTGTGAAGCGGCACAGAAAATGAATTTTAACTATAATTTTTAAAAATAAAAACCCTGTTCTGAACATAAAATCCAGAACAGGGTATTTTTGCATTTATTTTATAACTTCTCGATATTCAGATAAGTCCTGAAATACGGCACAATTTCCTGGTTAATCCAGTTACGGAATGCCGGAGAAATTGATCTTCCGAATTTTTCAAGAGAATTGCATCATCCGTCAGACGTTCCAAGATGGTGACTTCCAGGACGTTTTGAATCTCCGGACTTCCCTCTTTCCAAAGGACTTCGAGAACGGCGCAATATTTTACAATCCATTCCGTGCAGTCATCCCGGAGCGCATTCACCAACGGTACAGTGATACAATCTGCCAGTACATGCGGCAAAATTTCGCCGTAATCTGCAATATGTTCTTCTACCATTTTTTTATGCCAGTCGGAAAGCAACGCAAGATAATCCGCATAATTCTGTTGATTCATCATGATTATATTTAGTATTTCATTTTAAACGAATCGTACATCTGTTGACATCTGTCTGACACAGCTTTGCCAATGTTTTTTAATTCTTTTTTTGTCTGCTCATCCAAAGTACTTTCAAACTTGGAATATTGCCAATAAAGCTGAATTCCTTCTTGAATTTTTTCGGAAAAATGCGCATATTCTGCCGGAATCTGAAAGTCCCATTTTCTCTGCTCATGGATGTAATTACGGTCAATTTTGAAAATGTCTCCTTGATCCGTGAGGACAATATAAGAATAAAAATCCTTTCCACACCGTGCAACAATGTCCAGAGTCCAGTCAATCAATGTCAGGAAAATGCCGCTCTGCGCATCATAAACGCCGCAAGCCCAATTCATCCGGGATTTCAAGGATGGACGCAGAATATACCGGCATTTGCTGTCTAATTTAAGAAACGCAAATATTTTTTCACGGATTTCTTCCGTTGTCAATTGGAAATGAAAACCCCAGATTCTGTGCTCGATTAATCTTGCCAATTCTTTTCTGTAAAAGATCAGATTTTCAAAATATTTCGCCTGCTTCGGATCAGAGCAGATCTCATCCAGAAAATGCAGCAATGGATGGAGATTTTCAATCTTTTCCGGATATGTCTCAATAAATTTGCTGATAAAATTTTCAATCAAATGCGTATAACTAGAGCTTTTCACGCCGCATTGCCAGACGTTCCGGATTGCCGTGAATGTCAGTTCTTCATAGGAATCATCCATGTTTTTTATAAAAAGATAGCCTGCATCCAGACAATTTTTTGAAATTTGCTGATATTGTTCTTCACTGAGAGGAGCTGTATATTCGGAAATTTTTTTGAGAAGTGCAGTATAGTTTTCACCCGTCCAGACACGCCTTTTTTCTTCTGGTGCAAATTTTTCAAAATCCGCAATTGTTCTGCGGTTATAATTTTTAAAAATCACGCAGTCATTACACTGATGTGTTTCAAACAGCTTTCTGGCATCCTGTTCATTGTGAATTTCTGCGGACGGTTTACATCTCTCTATCATATCTTCTCGGATTTTCTGGATTTCGGACTGCTGTTCCTGATTCAGACTTTCCCGGAATGTCTTTCTTGCGTTCTCATCTTCATAAAACCGGATGCCGTTTTCAATGATTTCGGAAAGCTCCCGGAATTGTTCAGGGATTTCTGATTCTTTTCTGCCGTATCTGTTTTTTGCCACAGAAAACAGATTGCCCTGATCTGTATGCACAATATAGTGATTTAAATAATCACGATCATATCTGCCGTTACCACGTTTGAATTTTCTGAATTCCATAGAAAGAAATGTCAGAAAAATGCCGCTTTCCGGATCATAGACCCCGAAAGTCCAGTTTATACTATAAACATCATAAACACTTGGCATATGCAAATCATAAGATTTTTGATAAATAGGTTTGAGAAATGCAAACATTTTTTCCCGGATTTCCTCTGTTGTTAACTGATAAATAAATACCAATTCCATCACTCCCCAACTATTTCACATTACTTGAAAAGTCCTGTGATGTAAAAATCTGCATCACAGGACTTTCTCTGAAATTTTCAAAGATGATTGCCACAGAACGGACAGAACTGCACTGTATAATCCTGTCGTTTGCCACGCAGATAAAATTTTTCCTGATAACAGTACATAATCTGATCAATGCTGAGATCTTCTTCCGTTACTTTGTTCTGTTCCTGAACTGTATCACCTGTTGGAGCAGAACCAAACCCGAACAAAGCCTCCAGATTATCCAGCACACTATTCATCATGTCCGTCGCAGAACGATTGGCGACCGGCTTTGCCGTGCTGTGAGCATTCTCCTCAACAAGCCCATGCAGAAATTCGCCGTCTTTCAGTTTCTGCACATCTTCTGCTGACAGCACCGGAATACGTCTGCACATGGAACAGCCCTTGTCATTTTCTACAATTTTCATGTATTCACCTATATTCTATTATTCAAAATATATTCTGATAATTAGATTTCACGCCTGTGCATTCTGCTTCATCACATTCTGAAGACTGTCAGACAGCTCCGAAAGATCGGAAAGCGAGACAGACATGGTCTGAATCTGTTCATGAATATCCCCAGAACGATCCGTGAAATCTTTCGCCACATCGTAGTAACTCTGCGTCATTGAACCGATTGCCATAATGAACTGCTGCATTTTCTCAAAATCTTCCTGTGTAAGGGAATCCGCCTGCTTGTTCTGATAATATTGTTGACAGGACTGACAGAACTTCTGTAATCTGGAAATATTATCACACAGTTCTCTTGATTTCTGACTGATGTCATTTGCACCAGACAAAATATCCTGCTGACTTGCGGAAATCTGAATGCTGACCTGATTAATTTTAAGCATTTCTTCCAGGCAGGCGTCATAAACTGCCTTGAGTTTTTTGTAATTGCTTTTCAGACTATGCTTGAGATAATAAATGCAATTCTCACGGACATTCATTCCCCGGAAAATAGCACAAGCCATGTCCCGACATGTTTTGTAACCGCAAGCACCGCAGTTGACATTCTGGGATGCAATATCAAATTTGTGCATAGTATCGAAAATTTTGGTATAATCCTCCATAGTCGGATTTTTGGTGTGCACACGTTCATTGTGATATTTCGTCATGAAATCCGATAATTTCAGCGTTTTGTCAAATTCCTTGAATCTTTTGAATTTGCCGATTCCAAGGAAACCGCCTTGTGTCTCACGGATGCTGCGTGTGGCAATATCATCCATTGTGCTCTCAATTTCCATAAGTGTCGCCGCTTCATTCGGGAGCGCCGTCCCATGATTGCAGCCATATTCGCAGTTGAGAACATCAAGCACATCCGGTTTTTGCTGGTCATCTGTCTGGAAATAACGATCCAGACGGTCATATACCGAGTGAGGACCTTCAGCATTCCGGACGACAAGCCCCTGGTTGAGCATGGCGAGATTTTCTTTGAGACCGCCGGGCATCGGATAGAGTCTGCCGATACTGCCCTCGACGGCATCAAATTCAAATTTGACACGATCTTCCCACCGGATGCCTTTTTGATTAACATATTTTTCCAGATGCCGGAATGTCACGTTATAATCAAACGCATGTTCCCTCTGTGCTTCGCTTGTCTTGTCAATACAGGGGGACAGCATGAACATGGGTTTTGTTTCGTTTTTGTATTTTCGCAGCCATACCGCAAGACATCCGGCAGGACTGAGCACAGGCGACAGATACTGCAATTTTTCCGGCTGATATTTCTGCATGTAATTAACAATGGCAGGACAAGGCTGTGTGACAAGTTTCTTTCCGCCGTTTTCTGTCATATATTTATTATACATAAATGTACAAATATCCGCACCATAGCCGACATCATAGATTGTACAGTTTCCGTTCTGTCTGAGCCAGGAAAGCAGGACTTTCCATGCACCATCTGGAAAACTGGTGCGAATTGCCGGTGCAACAATCAGAATCATCGGCTTGCCGCTCTCGAATGTCTCTGTAAATTCCTGGAGATTATCTTTGTAACCTCTTGCCTTATGCATACAGACTTTTACACATTCACCACAGTTAATACATGCCTCACTGTCAATACCGGTAATGAATTCATCCGTTGTTCCGTCTTTCAGACGGGTTACATTGGCATGAACAGGACAGACACGCACACAGGCGTTGCAGCCGACGCAACGGCTTTCATCTACTGTAATAATTTGCATATTGACACTCTGCCGCCAGAGATTCTGAACGGCTTATCCTTTCGTAAAAAAATAAAAAAAATTTATAATATCAGAATTATTATATCATTTTTTTACGTATTTGTCAATAGTTTTTATATATTTTGTAAAAAAATTAGTATTTTTGTTGAAATTCGCATCTTCTATTTTGTGGATATATCTAATAAATTTAAAATTAAATTATTTTAAATAATCAGCATGGCATCTCCGAACGAAAAAAATCTGTACTGTTCCGCAACAGCCGTCCGATAGGCATTCATTGTATGATTGTATCCCATAAATGCCGAAACAAGCATAATTAATGTGCTTTCCGGAAGATGGAAATTTGTAATCAATCCGTCAATAACCTGGAATTCATAGCCCGGATAGATAAAAATATCCGTGTCGCCCTCGCAGGCATGGAGCTGATCCGGACAGCGCTGTGCGGCGCTTTCGAGCGTCCGGCAGGATGTTGTCCCCACAGCGATCACCCGGTGGCCGGCTTGCTTTGTCTGAAGGATCAGCTCCGCCGTTTCCTGCGGTAACAGAAAATGCTCCGTGTGCATATGATGTTCCAGGATGTTTTCTTCCTTGACAGGGCGGAATGTTCCCAGTCCTACATGAAGCGTTACATAGGCAGTCCGGATGCCCTTTTTTTGCAGATTCGCAAGCATTTCTTTTGTAAAATGCAGTCCCGCCGTGGGTGCAGCGGCTGAGCCGAGTTCTCTGGAATAAACTGTCTGATAACGTTCTTTGTCGTGCAATGTTTCTGTGATATAAGGCGGCAGCGGCATCTGTCCAATTTCGTCGAGAATTTCATAAAAATTACCATCACATGTAAATTGCACAATTCTGTTCCCGTCCGGCTTGACTTCCAGAATTTCCGCAGATAATTTTCCGTCACCAAATGTGAATTTTGCGCCGGGTCTGCATTTTTTACCAGGGCGGCAGATGATCTCCCACCGCTTTTCTGCAATTTGATTCAACAATAAAAACTCAACAAAACTGCCGGTTTCTTCCTTTTCACCATAAAGTCTTGCCGGCAGTACTCTGGAATCATTTAATATTAACAAATCCCCGGACTGTAATACATTTTCCAGATCGTAAAAATGCTGATGCCGGATCACACCCGTTTTCCGATCTACGCACATCATCCGTGAACTGTTGCGTGGTTCTGCCGGGTGTTGTGCGATTAACTGCTCTGGCAGATCATAATAAAAATCTGATTTTTTCATCATAAAACGAACTTCTGTCCTTTCCTGTGTTTTTATTTTAGTAAAATCATTAATTAAATTCTATCTAAATCATACTGCATAATCTGAAAAAAGTCAATAGTTTTTATGATTTTAAATAATTTTAAAAATATTTTGATTTTCCCCTTGACAAATCACGCAGAACATGTTATGATAATACTCAGGATATATTTTTTGAGTAAAGAGAAAAGATAGAGGTGCGGCTGCGATCAGTCACTGTCCCGAGAGTGCTTGACTCTGTGAAAGACAGCAAAAGGCAATGCCGCCGAAGAACAGAATGTAAGCAGTTCTGGTTCTGGTGTTGTACTGAATAAGTACCGCACTGTCATCATGTGTGATGGAGAGCTATCGGCTGTCAGCCAGTAATTTTCTGCAAATAGCGCATGATGACCGGTATTTTACCGGTTTTTTTATATTTGTTTATTATTATTTTACCGGCGTGTCCATATCCTGCATGACCGGAGATAGGAGCTTTTTTTATGAACAAGTTACAGTAT
>CAMWWG010000062.1 GCA_947177935.1 uncultured Ruminococcus sp.
CTCTGTGCCCCCGCGCCCGGCCTCCCGGCGCCCCCCGCCCGCCCCTCGGCCCACCCGCCCCCGATCCGGGGGGAGTTCTCCTGCAACAGAATAGACATTAGAAGTTTCTAACACTTCTTCATGTGTCATTTCCGGGAGAATGGTCGGGATTCTGTTGGCAAGCATACTTTTGCCGCTGCCCGGACTGCCTATGAGAAGAACATTGTGTCCGCCCGCCGCCGCCAGTTCCATGCCACTCTTGGCTTTGAATTGACCTCGGACATCCTTGAAATCCATCATGCCTGCAAGCGGATCTGTCATATCCGGAATATACAAAGGCGCAGGACGGAGGACTTCCTGGTCAACCAGGTGGGACATCAGCATATCTATGTCCGAAACGCCGTAAACCTGAATTTTATCAACTACGGATGCTTCTTTGACGTTTTCCATCGGGACATAGATTTCATCAAATCCGTTATTGCGTGCAAGCATTGTCATGGACATGACACCCCGGACGCCACGGATTTTTCCGTGAAGTCCCAGCTCTCCGATAAATACGCTGTGTGGCATCCGCAACGGGAGCACATCCGTTGCCTGCATGAGGGAAATAAAAATTGCCACATCAAACGAAGATCCTGCTTTTTTGACGTCCGCCGGCGCAAGATTAATTAATACTTTTCCTTTCGGGAACTGCATCCCAATCGAGGCGAAGGCACTCCGGACACGTTCCCGACTCTCCCGAATACCGACATCCGGCAGACCACTGATTTCAAATTGCGGTGCGCCCCTGGTGACTTCTGCTTCTACTGTAACAGAGAATGCATTCATGCCGTACATACCAATGCTGTTAGTAATTGCAAACATAGTATCATCTTCAGTCCTTTCTGTATCTGTATTATTTTGCGGTTGTTTCTGTTGCCGTCAGATCAGCAGATAATTGCTCTGGTATATCCTGTGCAAATTCTGGAATGGACGGCATTTCTGCATCCTGTGAATTATCAAATTTATATTCTGATTGATAGCTTTTCTTCTTAAAATTCTTAAAATTTTGCGTTTGTTCTGTCAATCGTTCATTAAAATACGGATAACCCTCTTGTTGTTTGAGCCAGGTAGTCCGTTTTGTTTCTGGAATTTGCAAAAGAAAAAGTCCTAGCATAATCATTCCAATATACCAGGCAATCCAACCGGACATCATGCCAATCAAAATCAAAATACAGGTAATTACTAATAATTCTGGTTTTTTCGGTACGATAAACACGCCAAGTATTACTATTATCGCACAGTATAACAAAATACCAATCTCCAGGAAAAATTCCCCAAGAGAATATATCGTTTCTTCTGCATGTAAAATTACAATTCTCCAAAAAGCGTTTTCCAGCATGGCAAATGCAATAAGACCAACTCGCAACTTATGATGTTGTTTCTGTTTTATCATCAGTGTACGGCATTTGCCATAATGCGAAGTATCGGGTATTTTCATAGCAAAATCTCTCTTTTTTTCAGAATTTTAAATATTGCTATCATTTTTGGAATATTTCATCAGAACTCTGTCCGTCCCCAGATCATTATTTTGCATCTGGCTTATTTCTGGCGGTATAAATTCTAGAGCTGATTTTATTTCCAGATCAGAAATTGCCGGCTCTGTAATATCCTGCATCATTTCCGGGATTGCCGTTTGTTCTGTTGCTGTCAGATCGGAAGATAACAGCTCCGGTATATCCGGCATATCCGGCATTTCTTTCACGACAAAATCAGGTGAGGGCATTTCCGGCATATCGGGCATTTCTGCATCGTGTGAATTATCAGAATCAAAGCCATATTCCGGCTGATATTCTTTTCCAAATTTTCCCATTTGTTCTGTAAATCGTTCATTGAAATGCGGATAGCCCTCCTGCTGTCTGATCCAGGTGGCTTGTTTTGTCTCTGGGATCTGCCAGAGAAACAGCAATAACATAGGGATTCCCAGATAGGGTACGAGCCATTCGCTAAGTATGCCGATCAACAGCAGAATACAGGTAACTGCTAATAATTTCGGCTTTTCTGATGTGGCAAACCAGCCAATCAACAGCGTAATGACACAATAGATTAAAATACCGACACCAAGGAAAACGCCGTACAGATAAGCTGCCCCGTGGATAATTGGTGCACGGATGACTCCCACATAGGCATTAATCAGCATGAGAAACATAACAAGATTGACTCGTAACATATGATTTTTTTTATGTTTCATCATCATTGTCCGACATTTATCATAATGCGAAGTATCAACTTTCGTTTCTGTGCCTTTATTTCTATTTGTATTCATAAAAAATCCCCCCGGAATTGTGAAAATATTTCAGATGCTAAATTAAGTATATCATAATTAGCAACATTCGTCAAGCAGATTGCAGGAAAAACTCAATTTCAAAAAATATTTGACTTATCAGGAAAAATATGTTATAATAGCTATTAATCTTTGTAAAGGGGAGGCAATTTAAAATTATGGTTCAGAAAACGTACAGCATAAACAGTACAAGAACTGTGAATATTTTCACAGCTTTGATCGTATTCACTGTGATGCTGTTCTACAGTGATTTATGTCCTTATCTTTCAGACGACTGGCATTTTCTGTTTGTCTGGGAAGATTTTGACCCGACAGCAAATCCGCAGCGTGTGCGGAATTTACAAGATATTCTGGTTTCTATGCAAAATTATTATCAGCTCAGCGGCGGAAGAGTCATTCCGCATTTTTTAGTTTATTGTATGCTGTTTTTTCCAAAATTTGTTTTTTTTATTCTGAACAGCGTTCTGTTTACTGCACTTTGTTTTTTATTATATCAGATTACGCTTTTTTTTGTTAATTGCAAAAAAGCATGGCTCTTTCCGTTGATCTGCCTGCTGACATTCCAGTTTCTTCCGATGTTCGGCGATAATGTGCTCTGGATTTCCGGCTCAGTTAATTATCTGTGGATGGCAGTTCTGTTCCTGTGCTGTATTAACTGGCTGTTGACCAGATTTGAAAAAGCATCTCTCCCGGAATATATCATGATCATTCTTGTATTTATGTTATCCGGAGCAAGCAATGAAATTACCGGCGGTATGCTGATCGTGGCACTTATGCTTTATTGGATTGCGCATTTTACGCATCAAAAAAAATCGCATATCCTGCGATTGCTGTTATTGGCTGTTTCAGAAATCCCGGGCATGATTCTTGTATTGACTGCACCAGGGAACACCATTCGCCGAATGACAGTGGAAAAAATAAAATCCCCGGGAATTTCAGAAATACTGCACACAGCAGTTTCTTATCTTCAATTTTTAATGGAAGAAGATACTCTGTTTCTGGAAGTAATTCTGTTCACTTGTATTCTGTCATGGATGCAAAAGGAAAAATTTCACGAAAATTTTAAAGATAAATTTTTGATATTTATTAGGGAAAATTTCTGTTTTTTTGTTGGAATGATTGGCATCATGGTACTTTCTGTTACTGGTTTCCTGACAAAACGTCCTACGATTTTCGGAGGTATTCTTTTGATTCCGGCATTTTTAAGTGCCTTGTCCCAGATTTATGAATTTTGTCAAGATCCGGAAACGGAGAATTCCCGTAAATTGGTCATAATCCTGAAATCTTTTCTGAATACAATTGCTTTGGTAATTATCCTGCTTGCGATTTGTGCAGAAAACATTCTATTCGGAATTCCGGCTGTGATAATTTTCTTGCTGAATTTTCTTTTGGATCGTCTCAAAGAAGAGGAATTTCAAAAACTGGATGTTTCTAAATTCAGAAAATTATTCTCAAAACACGCCTCACATGCTATGATGGCTGTGTTTCTCTTATTGAGTATCAGTTTTGGCATAAACAGTGTGAAATATCTTACCTGGACAAAGTCAGCAAAAGATTATGAAACCAAAGTTACAGAGTATGTATTAAAAAATGAACTAGTCGCCGCAATGAATATGACTGCGGATTATAAAGACTTTGGTAGATTCTCCCCTCAGGAATGCACAGCCGCTCCTAAAAGTTATCTGGTGGCATGGATTGCAGCCTATTATAAAATAGACACACAGGAATTCGTAGAAGAATATTCTGTTCACAAGAACAGGCTGGAATCATAAGTTATAAATTAATTAGAAATCTAAAAAAGCCTTTGCGGAATACAATGCAAAGGCTTTTTTTATTATTTTAATTATTTATTATTTTTGGAAGATGGTGTATAAACCGTAGGAAGTTCCGGCAGGTCATAACCCGTTCCCAGGAAGTAATCTGTATGCGGCGGCTGATTGTAGCCATTATTCTGAGAGGCAACCTGTACACGGTATTGTGTATTGTGCATAAGTGTATAAATCGGATATTCGCTTGTGTAAGTCGTCGTGAAGACACGGAGTCCCGTGCCGTCACTCTTACGGAAAATCATTTCTTCTCGCCAGTCGCCCATCAAATCGCAGGTAATGCAGGCATTGGATTTGGATGCATTGTTGTAGCTGACACCGTCACCTGTGAAGACTCTGCCTTTGCCGTATTGGTCAATCATTGTCCGATCAAGGACGGCTCTTTCGAGCGTATCCGTCCAGTAGACAACGGAATTCTGTCCCCATTTGGTGATATCCGACCACTGACAAACAATGTCATGATTACCGGTTGCAGAATATACATTCCCGGAATGTGAACCGACAATTTCTGCACTGTTATTGCCGGCAATTAAATTATCTGCCAGACATCTGCCGGTATCGTCCGAAGCCGTTTCCCGGAATAATTCCTTTCCGGTTGCGGCATCCCGGAGCTGTACACCAAAATTGATCTTCTTGCCGTTCGGATGGACTTCATCTTCGAGACACTGGAAAATTTCCAATCCCGGATTAGACGGATCAAAATCACCAATATGAATGGAATCACCATGCGCATTGCCTGTCGTATATAATAATTTGCCGTTGTTGTCAATCACAGCAGAACCGATGACAACCTCATCATAGCCATCATTGTCAACATCTGCCGCCATGCAGTGGTGATTACCGTCGCCATAACCTTCAGTTGATTTATCAAACCCAGTGTCCCAAGTCCAACGTTTGACAAGTTTCTTATCTTTCACATCCCAGGCGGCGACAACAGCTCTGGTATAATAACCACGTCCGAAGACTGCGCTCGGATGTTCGCCGTCCAGATAAGCCACGCAGGCTGTGAATCTGTCCACACGGTTGCCGTAATTATCGCCCCAATCGTTGAAATCGCCTCTTGCAGGATCATAATTCTGCGTATCGAGTGCCGCACCTGTTTCACCATCAAAGAGTGTGATATATTCCGGACCTGTGAGGATTCTTCCGGCAGAACTCCGGTAATCTGCATTGGCATCGCCGATCGTCTTGCCTTTGCCATCCACTGTGCCGTCGGCCGTCTTGCAGATCAATTCTGCCTTGCCATCGCCGTCAAAATCATATACATTGAATTGTGTATAATGTGCACCTGCACGGATGTTTTTGCCTAAGTCAATCCGCCATAACATTGTGCCGTTTAGTTTATAGCAGTCCAGATACACGTTGCCCGTATAGCCGTTTTTGGAATTATCCTGCGAGTTGGAGGGATCCCATTTGACAATGATTTCATATTCGCCGTCACCATCTACATCCGCAACAGAACAGTCATTCTCTGTATAAGTACAGGTTGTGCCGTCCGGCATGGTCATATCATCCGGTTTCTGCGTGGGGATGTCAAAATAGGCACCGCTTTGTCCGGAATTCTTTGTCGCAAATACTGTGGCAGGATTTGCAAATTCTGTCATTGTTGACCCTACAAACGTATCAATTGTATAAGTATCTTCTGGTTTGCCGCCGTCAATGTAATAATTGCTTGCCTGACCGGAGGGAATATCTGCGACAAGTTCGTCATTTCTGTAAAGTTTAAAATGTGTGTCGGAGCTGTCAGTCGCAAGTAATCTCCAGGAGATCAGCATTCCTGATCCGGTATTGGCTGCGACAACGCCTCTGTTAAGATCTTCCACCTGTCTGCCGACGCCGTATTGATTATTCTCATTAAGATCCGCAGGCTTGCCCTGGATGGGGGCAATTTCCTGGGATGGACTTGCTTTCTGATCGGATTTTTTGATTGTAATATAATCAATATTGGGTGCGCCGTCCGATGTCTGGGATGTGAATGTAATTTGATTCATGCCGGGCTGCAAGGGAAGATATACGG